>JBKGYB010000021.1:0-15735 GCA_046546295.1 Opitutales bacterium
GCTTTGCGCGTTCTCCTCCGGCGGGACTGTAAGCATCTCTGCCGTCTGCGGTGATTTAGCGCCTTCAGCGCTTAGGTTGACGCACATGCGCTTAGCGGGACAAGCGCCGGGATGCTACAAAGGGCGTCGTCCCGCCTCGCTTGCTCCGCGAGGGACGCCGATGACCGGTTTGTGGTACGGGTTGATTTGCCAAGCTAAGCCCGGCGGACCGCCAGTTGGAGCAGCTCCAACAGGCGCCGGGGCGTGGTGGCGGTGGTTTTCGCGATAAAGCCGCGTGCGTGGGTGAAATGGACATCCGGCAGATCGCGCAGACGTGAGAAGTCGAGGGCGGGATGCTCGTTGAAACGGCGCAGGCCGTAGCCCTGACCGCGACTGTCGGGATAAACCAGGGCGCAGACGTGGTTTTCCAAGCCCTTCCGTTCGATATAACGTCCTAGTCCATTGGATGGATCTTCCGGCAGGGGGTCGGTTCGGGGCAGGAAGAGCGCCTTCAGCTCGACATCTTCATGCGGAAGAACCCAGAAAGAGGCGGTTTGTTCGATGGCTGCAAGACGTTCGTTGAGTCCGCCGATATATGCGAGCAGGTCTTCGCCGACCATGCGCATGAGTTCCCATACGGGCTCTCCGGGCTGATGTTCGGACTGTGCGGCAAAGCGGCGCAGCAGTGTGGTATCGAGGGGGGAGTTCAGTCGCGCGAGGGTTTCACGTTCGACTCCCAGCCAGTCGGCGGTATCGACCGGTCCCCGGCAGTCGAACCACTCCGTGGTTTCAAGCCATTCGCAGAACTCGCGGGCCTCCCGGTAGAGCCCGAGGTGCTCGAGCACGAGCGAAAGCGCGCAGGTGGGCTGCTGGTCCCTTGGGAACTGGTGGTGGTCGAAATTCAAACGGCCGGGCGCGTGTTCCCCGCCGACGTCGACGACGCAGGTTTGCGGATCCTCGAGGGCGCCGGCATCCGGTTCGCGGCGAAAAACCGGGACCGGGCGCCGGGCGACGAGCAGGGAGCAAGCGAGAAATTCGTCCTTATGGGCGCCGCCCGGGTGGGTGACGATCCCGTTGTACGGAGCCTGGCTGTCCATATGCGCGTATCGGAAAAAGCGCGTTTACTTTTTCTTTTGTTTTTGCTCTTCCCGTTCGCGGGCGAGTCGAATGACTTCCTCGGCGACATTGCGCGGGGTGGAAGCATAGTGGGAGAACTCCATGGAGAATTGCCCGCGGCCGGAAGTCATCGTGCGCAGTGTGCCGATATAACCGAACATTTCACTGAGTGGAGCGTCGGCTTTGACGCGAACGCCGGAATTCACCGGTTCCTGTGATTTGACCATGCCGCGTCGGCGGTTCAGGTCACCGATAACATCGCCCATATTATCTTCCGGGCAGAAGACATCGAGTTTCATGACCGGTTCGAGAATTTCCGGTCCGGCCTTGGGCATGGTCTGCCGGTAAGCGGCCCGTGATGCGGTTTCGAAGGCCACGGCGGACGAGTCCACCGCGTGGTGGGCGCCATCCTTGAGGGTGACCTTGAAGTCGACGCATGGAAATCCGGCAAGCACGCCGCGTTCGCTCGAGTTGCGGAAGCCTTTTTCCACAGCGGGCCAGAATTCGCGTGGCACGTTGCCGCCGACCACGGCGGACTCGAACTGAAAGCCGCTGCCGGTTTCAAGTGGTTCGACTACGTAGTCGATCTTGGCGAATTGACCGGCGCCCCCTGTTTGTTTCTTGTGCACGTAGGTATCTTCAGTCACACGCGTGATTGTCTCGCGGTAGGCCACCTGTGGTTCGCCGATCTCGGCTTCAACGCCGTAGGTGCGCTTCAGGATGTCGATTTTGACATCCAGGTGGAGTTCGCCCATTCCCTTGAGAATGGTCTCGCCGGAATCTTCGTCGGTTTCCACGCGGAAAGAGGGGTCTTCCGCCACCATCTTGCCGATCGCCACACCGAGCTTTTCGGCCTGGCGCTGGTCTTTCGCTTTAACCGCTATGGATATAACCGGATCGGGGAAGATCATCGGTTCGAGGGTGGCCGGCTTGTCCGGGTCGGCGAGCGTGTGCCCCGTCTGGACGCTCTTCATGCCGAGAAGGGCGACGATATCGCCGGCCTGCGCGGTCTCGATTTCGCTCCGGTCGTCGGCATGCATCTGGATGATGCGCCCGATACGCTCGGTTTTACCGGTGGCGGTATTAAGGACCATGGAGCCCTTCTTTATGGTTCCCGAATAAATTCGGGTGAAGGTGAGCGCCCCGTATTTGTCGTCCATGATCTTGAAGGCCAGCCCGCGGAAGGGTTTTTTGGAATCAACGATCGCATACTCCCCGGTTGGGTTCCCTTCAAGGTCGATTTCCGGCTGTGGCGGGACTTCGGTGGGGGAGGGCAGGTAGTCGATAACCCCGTTGAGAAGGGGCTGGACGCCCTTGTTCTTGAATGACGAACCGCAATACGTGGGAAAAAAGGAGAGGTTGATGGCGCCCTTGCGAATGCACTTCTTCAGTGTCTCGATGCTGGGTTCTTCTCCGTTGAGGTAGGCTTCCATGGCCTCGTCATCCTGTTCCACAGCGGTTTCGACGAGTTTTTCCCGGTACTCTTCGACTTTGTCGACCATGTCTTCCGGGATGTCCCGGATCTCGTAGTTGAGCGGTTCCCCGGTATCGTCCCAGATCCATGCTTTCCGGGTCAGGAGGTCCACAATCCCGGAGAGGTTGCTTTCCGTGCCGATGGGAAGAACCATAACGAGCGGCGTGGAGCCCAGGACGTTTTTTATCTGGTCCACCACTTTAAAGAAATCGGCGCCCACGCGGTCGAGTTTATTGATATACAGCACACGGGCGACCTTGGAATCGTTGGCGTAGCGCCAGTTGGTTTCGGACTGGGGCTCGACGCCTCCCGATCCGCAAAACACAGCGATGCCGCCGTCCAAGACCTTGAGGGAGCGGTAAACTTCGATGGTGAAGTCCACGTGCCCCGGCGTGTCGATTATGTTCAGGCGGTGGTCGTTCCAGAAACAGGTGGTGGCGGCGGACTGGATGGTGATGCCGCGCTCCTGTTCCTGATCCATAAAGTCCGTGGTTGCGGCGCCGTCGTGCACTTCGCCGAGCTTATGGATTCTCCCGGTGAGTTTGAGTATGCGCTCGGTTGTCGTGGTTTTGCCTGCGTCAACGTGGGCAAATATACCAATGTTGCGGTATTTTGATAGGTCGCTCATTATCGTGTTCGTTCGTTTGCTTGCTTGATCCTGATAGTGTGTGTATGTCCCGGCGCGGACAGATCAATTGTACGTTCCGGATTTGGAAAAAAGAGGCGGAGATTAGAGTGCGTTGCGCGTACTGCAAGAGAAGAAATGCAGGAATGGGTGAAAAAATTTATGAAATGTCAAATGATTGTATTGCCATAACGAGGAATACGCCTACGCTCCCTGTCATGGAAAAAACAAAAACGGTCTCGAAAAAAAAGAGTTCTGTGGCGAAGAAGGCCGGGAAAACCGGTTCCTATAACCACAGTATTGTGAATGCGCTTCGCCAAGTGGTGGCCGACAGCTATGCATTGCTCGGGCAAACGCATATATGTCATTGGAATGTCCGGGGGCATTCGTTCTTTGCGCTCCATGATGCCTTCGAAAAGCAGTACACGGAGTTGTTTACGGCGATCGACGAGATTGCCGAGCGCATCCGGGCATTGGGTGCGTTTGCGCCCGGGGGCTTGGGGAATCTCGCGAAAATGGCGAATGTCACGGAGATTCGCGAAAACGCTCCGAGTACGGAAATGGTTGAGCATTTGGCCGCTTCCAACCGCGCGTTGGTCGCCGACCTTGAGGTCGCGCGAGACCTTGCGGGAGAGGCGCACGATGACGAAACGGAGGATCTTATGATTGCGCGGATCCAGGTGCATGAAAAAACGATCTGGATGCTTGAAAGCTATCTTAGTGAATGAGCGGACTCCGAACCGCCCTGAGCTTGTCGAAGGGCGGAACGACGGACGAATACAATAGCGGCCGGCTTCATGCCGGGATCGTTGCGGCATTCCGGTGCTTCCGGAACAGCTGGCGTTACTCTGCGGGGACCAGTCCGTAATACCGGCAACCTTCCAGCACGCCGCTTGTGCCCGCGCGGGATGCTGCGTAGAGGCGGGATTCAAGCTTGCGGGAGCGCAGTTGTTCACGGGCCTGTTTCACCAAGTCCGGCCCGGAGTTCGCCACCAGGATGGCCCGGAAGCCACTGACAAGCGCGGCAAGGTCGTTGCCGGAATCGCCTGCGTAGACCACCTCGTCCGGGGTGAAATCCGCGTGGGTGGCCAGCCAGATCAAGGCGTAGGCCTTTGAAACGTTCGAGGGCAGGACATCAAACAAGCCACAATCAAGAAAAGGGTCGGTGCTGCCCGTGCAATTGTAGGGCAGACCCGCTTCATGGAGACGGGCATTGATCGTTTCGGTCAAATGATCGACTGCGTCGGGCGCTGACTGGTAGCTGATTTTGAAGGTTTTCTGGTGTTCGGGCGCCTGTAGGCGCAGGTTTTCGATGTCATCAAGCAGGCGTTCGACAAAGCGGCGGTCCACGCCTTCGGTGATTTCGTTGAGATGCCGGTAGTAGGGGTCAAAAAGGGTGAAGTTGTTTCCGGAGCGCTGGTGGATCGATGTGCCGACATCACAGACGATCCAGTCCGGCACGGGGAGTCCGTGCGTGTCGATCGCTTTGACGACGGATTCGAAGTGGCGGCCGGTTGCGTATATAAGGCCGAAATCCTTAATTTCACGTTGTTGGCGCAGGGTGTCGAGCGCCTCGGTGTTTTCGGGCTCCTCGGGGAGCGGAATGAGCGTGCCGTCCAGATCCGAGGCCAGGATCCGCGGCGGTATTTTGTCTTGAGGGTTGAAATTTTTCATGAGTTGTTGTTAAATGACGTTACAAGTGAAAGGGCTCATTATATATGCTTTGAATGGGCATAGGCCAGTCCTGTTATGCATCATGTTTCAATTGAAGCGACAGAAAGAGCGGAGGGTCAATCGCGCGGTTGTCGGAGCTATTGTTTCCAAGGGCAGGGTCCTTCATTCTTTGCCGGGAGAAAAGCGTAACCGCGCGTATTCGGATAACAACGCGCGATACTCCGGAAATTAAAAAAAACAATAATCATGGATAAAAAAAAGGGTATGCGAATCGCCCTCCTCAGCCTGCACGGTTTGGTACGGGGGCACAATCCGGAGCTTGGCCGGGACGAGGACACGGGCGGGCAAGTCCGTTACGTCCTTGAGCTGGCCTGTGCGCTGGCGAAACATCCCGATGTTCGGCGGGTGGACCTGATCACCCGTCAGATCGTGGATGACCGGGTCTCGGAGGACTACGCCAAGCCGGAGGAAAAAATTGCGGAGGGCGCCTATATTGTACGCATTCCGTTTGGCCCGAAGCGCTACCTCAGCAAAACGAAATTGTGGCCTTACATCGAGGTGTTCGTCGACCAGTGTTTGAATCATTTCCAGCGCACCCGCAGCGCGCCTGATCTGGTGCACGGGCACTATGCCGACGCGGGCTATGCGGGCGGACAACTGGCGCGTCTGCTCGGGGTGCCATTTGTTTTTACCGGCCACTCGCTGGGCCGGGTCAAGAAGGAAAGACTCCTGGAGTCCGGGCTCAATGCCGATAAAATAGAAAAGCGCTACAATATTTCGACGCGAATTGAGGCGGAGGAATTTGCACTCGAGACCTGTTCCCTGATTTGCACAAGCACCCGGCAGGAGGTCAAGGAACAGTATGAACGCTACGAGAATTATATCCCCGAAAGAATGGAGGTCATACCACCGGGGGTGGATTTGAGCGCGTTCCATCCGCCGCGCGAGGATGATCCGGTTTCGGAAATAGAAAAGAAAATCGACCAGTTTCTTCTGGAGCCTGAAAAGCCCGTGATTCTTGCGATGGCGCGGCCGGACGAGCGGAAGAACCTTGAAAAGCTGGTGGAAACCTACGGGCAGTCGCCGCAATTGCAGCGCGAGGCCAATCTTGTCCTTATCATGGGCTGCCGTGAGGACATTCGTTCCATGCCGGGCGGGCAGCGCAGCGTGTTAACGAATGTTCTCATTTTAATAGATGCGTACAATCTGTACGGCAAGGTCGCCTATCCCAAGCACCATGAATCGGAAGAGGTCCCGGTTCTCTACAGGCTGGTAACAAAGACGCGCGGTGTCTTTATCAACGCTGCGATGACGGAGCCCTTCGGTTTGACGCTCTTGGAGGCGGCGGCCAGCGGAGCGCCCGTTGTGGCGACCAATGACGGAGGGCCAAGCGATATCATCGCCAATTGCAAGAACGGCATGCTGGTGGATCCATTTGATGCGAAGGCCATAGAAAAGGCCCTCATGCATGTCCTGCTGGAACCGGAACAATGGAACGAATGGTCCCGGGCGGGCCTCGAAAATGTTCATGCCCATTATTCATGGGAGCGGCATGTGGAGCGCTACATGCGCAGCATCAATGTCATCGTGGAAAAGTTTGATTACAGCCCGAAGATCGCCCGGGGGCGCAAGTCGCGGCACTTGCCGAATATCGACCGCCTGATCGTCACGGACATTGACAACACGCTGACCGGCGACGAGGAGGCGATGCACGAGTTCTTTAAGCTCATTGCGGATGCGGAGGACAATATCGGGTTCGGCATAGCGACCGGTCGGCGCTACGAAGACGTGTTGCAATTGATGGAGGAGAATCATGTCCCGCATCCTGAAGTGCTCATCACTTCGGCGGGCACTGAGATTTACTACGGCAAGAACTATACGATGGATACCAGCTGGCAGAAGCACATCAATTTCCGATGGGATCCTGATAAAGTGCACGAAGTGCTTGACGAGCGTGAAGGTTTCTACCTTCAGGAGGAGCATGAACAATCCAAGTTCAAGATCAGCTACCAGGTGGATTTTTCACTGGCTCCCAAACTGTCCGCGATCAAGCGCAAGTTGCGGGAGCAGGGTGTCCGGGTGCGAGCCATCGTGTCGCACGACATGTTTTTGGACATTATACCAACGCGCGCGGGCAGTGGCCCCTGCATCCGGCATATTGCCTACAAGTGGGGTTTTCCGCTGGAGAACATCATGATAGCGGGCGATTCCGGGAATGATGCGTCCATGCTTGCGGGGAATACACTCGGGGTGGTTGTCGAAAACTACAGCAGCGAGCTGGAAAGGCTCCGGAAGTATCCGCGGGTTTACTTTGCCGAAGGCTCGCATGCACGTGGTATTATCGAAGGAATTCATTACTACAACTTCCTCGATACAATTAAGATACCGAACGACAAAGTAGCCGAGACCGATGCCTGAAATCGATCTTGCTTACGAAGCCGAACGGTCGCTGAGGCGGATTCGTCCGCGAATCCTCGAAAAAATCGAGGCTGCGGAGACTTCGGCCCATGGGGCGGAACGGCTGGAGGAAACGCTTGAGTTGCGGCTGAAGGAGCACTGGCCGCAGCTTTTCCGTTTGTTGTACCGGCTGTATGGGGAGTACTATGATTTTTTCTATTATCTGGAAAACATTCTTCTTACGGCGGTTGATTGCTGGCTCACTCGATCCGAGGAATTGCTTCAACTGGATTTGCGTCGCGAGAATGATCCGGGTTGGTATTTATCGGAAAAAATGGTGGGCGCATCCCTGTATGTCGACCGTTTTGCCGGGGATATAAAGCACTTGCGGGAAAAGATTCCTTATTTGAAGGATCTGGGCATCACCTACCTGCATTTGATGCCGGTATTTGCGACCCGCACGGGCAATAATGACGGCGGCTATGCGATCAGCGACTACCGCTCGGTGGATCCGGGACTGGGAACCATGGATGAACTGCGCGAACTGGCCAAGGAACTGCGCAAGGTCGGTATTTCTCTCGTGCTCGATTTTATTTTCAATCATACATCGGACGACCATGAATGGGCTATTCGCGCGCAGGAAGGCGAACGGGAATACCGGGACTATTATTACATCTTCAAAGATCGAACGATCCCGGACCAGTATGAACAGCACCTGCGCGAAATTTTTCCAGCCGCCCGGCGCGGGAATTTTACCTGGCATTCCGGCCTCAAGCGCTGGGTTTGGACGACTTTCAACAGTTTTCAGTGGGATCTGAAATACGCGAATCCCGAGGTCTTTCGGGCGATGGCGGCCGAAATGCTCTTTCTCGCCAATACCGGCGTTGAAATTCTTCGCCTGGATGCCGTGGCGTTTATCTGGAAGCGCATGGGGACGAGTTGCGAGAACCTGCCCGAAGCGCATTGCTTGATTCAGGCGTTCAATTCCCTGTGCCGAATTGCCGCGCCGAGCCTCGTATTCAAGTCGGAAGCGATTGTGCACCCGGACGAAGTCCTGCGCTATATTGGCCGGGACGAGTGCCAGCTGTCCTATAATCCGACGCTCATGGCCCTGCTCTGGGAGAGCGTCGCCACGCGCGAAACCAAGTTACTGGAGCAATCGTTGGCGCGTCGGCACAACTTGCCCGTTGATACGAACTGGGTGAACTACCTGCGCGGGCATGACGACATCGGATGGTCGTTTGACGACGAGGATGCGCGCGCCGTCGGCATACATCCGCCCGACCACCGGGACTTCCTGAACCGGTTCTATACGGGCCGCTTTCCCGGAACCTTTGCTTCCGGCGTGCCCTTTCAACACAACGAGGATACCGGCGACATGCGGGTTTCCGGAACGATGGCTTCCCTGGCAGGTCTCGAACAAGCGCTCGAACGCCGGGATCCTGTTTTAACCGAGATGGCCCTCCGGCGGATCCGTATGCTCTACGGCGTGTTGTGCAGCATCGGAGGCATCCCTCTGATTTTTGCGGGCGATGAATGGGGCATGTTAAACGATTACAACTACATCAATAATCCGGAAATCGCCGGGGATACTCGCTGGGTCCATCGCCCGAAAATGGATTGGAGCGTCCTGGAGGAGCTGAATCGCAAGGGCTCCGCAAAGGGCCGCATCTTTTCCGAGCTGGAGCAAATCTTCGAAGTGAGGAAGAAAAACTACGCGCTTACGGGCAACCGCATGCGCCTGTTGCCCACTTCCAACCCGCATGTGCTCGCGTATTTGCGCTGGCATGATGCAAACGTCCTGGTCGTCATCGCGAATTTTTCAGAATACGAGCAGGAGATCGGCATTCGTGAGATTCGAACCGAAGGGCTGGGACGTTTTGTGAAGGACCTGTTTGCCGGGAATATTTTTTCCACTCATGATCCCGTGAAATTGGACGCTTACGAGTTCCTTTGGCTGGAGGAGGATTGATTCCCGCTTGTATTTTTGTCCGAGGCAAGGGAAGAAGGGGCATGCGGATTTATTTTATGGGAATTTGCGGCTCGGCGATGGGAAACGCCGCCTTGCTGTTCAAGGAACTCGGGCATGAAGTCCTTGGAGCGGACGCCGCCGCATACCCGCCGATGTCGGAAATTCTCGCGGAAGCCGGCATTGAAATATTCCCCGGCTTCGATGCGGACCGACTGAAGCGGCTGGCGCCGGACCGTGTTGTGGTGGGAAATGCAATGAGCCGTGGCTGCCCGGAAGTGGAATGGCTGCTGGATCAGTCGGAGGTCCCTTATGTGTCGCTTCCGCATATCATTCGAGAAACGGTGCTCGCGGAGCGTAGTCCTGTGGTTGTCGCCGGAACCCACGGCAAAACCACCACTTCCAGCCTAGTCGCGTACTTGCTGGAAGCTGCGGACGAGGCGCCGGGGTGGTTGATCGGGGGCGAACCATTGGATTTGCCCGCCGGCATGTGCCGGGGACGAGGGCGGACATTTGTCATCGAAGGCGATGAATACGACTCCGCGTTTTTCGACAAACGGAGCAAATTCATTCACTACAGCCCGCATATCGCGGTCTTGAATAATCTGGAGTTCGACCATGCGGACATTTTCAGGGACCTTGAGGATGTGAAGCGGAGCTTCCGGCATTTTCTGCGGATTGTTCCGGCTTCCGGCTGTGTTGTTTTCAATGGCGATGATCCGAATCTGGCGGCGTTGTTTCCGATCCCATGGACACGTATCTTTTCCGTCGGCGCCGGAAGCCACAACGATGTAACGATCCAGGACTTTATGGACGGGCCGGGCGGGTCCTCCTTTCAACTGAATTGGAAAGGGCGTTGCTGGGCGCGCATCAACTGGGGCTTGCACGGCTGGTTCAATGCGCGCAACGCCGCGGCGGGGGCGCTTGCCGCGGCTTTTGCGGCCGGCTTTGAAGAGGATCCCGCGGCCTTTGACATATCCGGGCTGAAGGACTTCCGGGGCGTTCGGCGAAGGCACGATGTGTTGCACGCGGGGCCTGCCTGGACCGTATTGGAGGATTTCGCGCATCACCCCACCGCGGTTTCGGCTGTGCTCGAAGGACTGCGCGCGGCTTACCCGGACCGGCCGTTAACGATTTGTTTCGAGCCCCGCAGCAATACTTCGCGCACTTGCCTTTTGCAGCGTGAGCTCCGGGAAGCGCTTTCGGCTGCGGACGGTATTTATCTTGGCGCCGTGTACAAGGCCGAGGGTCTTGTCAAGGGGGAGCGCCTGGATACGGAAAAAATCGCCCTTGAGTTGCGGAACGCCGGTCGGATGGCGAAGGCCTTTGCGCGAAATGAGGATTTGTTTGATCGCCTGCAACAGGATTGTTCCAAGTCAACCGGCGGGGTCATCGCATTTCTCAGCAACGGCGCATTCGATGGTCTTGCCAAAAAAACCGCCGCGCTCGCTGCTGCCTGCGAAAGCGTCTAGCAGCCCGACAGAATCCCAAGTCCGTCGGTTTTTTCAGAACCAGAGGTCGAGGAGCAGTGTTATCAGCAGGGCGGGAAGGTAAAAGAGGGAGGCGAAGAACAGGCGGCGGGCGGGTGCATTGCGCTGGTCGGCACGGAGAAATGCGTACGCGGGCCGCAGCATATAGGCGCCCAGGGCGAGTGCCACGCTTCCGTATAACCACTCCGCGTAGCCGAACAGCACGGGCAGGAGGCTGGCGCAGACCAGAGCCAGACAGTAGCCGAACGCATGAGTTGCGACCTCCTTTCCGTCCGCATCTTTACCGGCGAGCATCTTGAAACCGCCCTGCTCGTAATCGTGTCGATAGGTCCATGCAATGGCGAAAAAGTGCGGTAGTTGCCAGAAGAAGAGAATCGCGAAGAGCAGCCAGCCGAGCAGGGTGATTTCGCCTTCCGCTGCTGCCCATCCAATTAAAGGGGGCAGGGCTCCGGGCAGCGCGCCGATTACCGTATTCCATGGGGTTATGCTTTTAAGGGGTGTATAGAGCAGAACATAGGAAGCCACGGTTGCGGCAGCGAGCATTCCGGCGAGCGGGTGCGTGCCGAAGTAAAGCAAGCCGCAACCTGTCCCGCTCAGAAACATGCCGAAAAGCAAGGCGCGGGCCGGCGGCATTCTTCCGGCTGGAATCGGGCGGGTGCGCGTGCGCGCCATTTTTGCGTCCGCCTCCCGCTCGAGCCATTGATTCAAGGCGGCCGCGCCTCCCGCCGCAAATGCGGCGCCCGCCAGGAAGGTTGCCAGGACAAAGGAATCCCGTGCGGGACTGGCGGCGAGGTAGCCGATTATTGCGGTGAGCACCGACAGGAAGCTGAGCCGCGGTTTCGTTAATTCATAGAAGTCGCTGAGCCGGGTGCGTTCGGCTGCGGTGGAATTGACTGAAGAGTAGGGTGGTGTTTTGGTTGTTTCCTGCTGCATGACGGAATAGTAGGGGGGAGGGGGGTCAAGTTGTTCCGGCTTCACTCCCGCTCGGGAAATTTCCGGCGGGTGTGCTTCGCTTGAATGTGCTTGGATGGTAGCTCAAGAAAGTCACCCACCACGTGCTGGCAAGTAGAAAAGCGCCAACAAGGACATGGGCGGTGGTCACATGTGGGTTTTTCAATGTCCATATTGTGAGCGCGCCAAGATAAATTTGCAGCGCCAGCAAAGCGGCAATGAGGCTCGCGCCGAGGCCCAGGCTTGCGCGTGTTGGGGCGTGGCGCCAAATCGACTGAAAAAGACCGCAGAGCGCGCCGGCCGCGAGCAGGGCGCCCACCCGGTGGGCGAAGTGAATGCTCACTTCAAAATTCCAATAAGCGGGCAGCAGGCTTCCGTCATGAGCGAGCGGGAAACGGGGGATGGCCAGGCCGGCATGCGTGTGGCGCATGACCGCACCGACCAGGATTTGCAGGAACAACAGAATGCAGGCGAGAATGCCCCAGCGCCGAAGGTTGTTCGGCACGGGCTCGGCGAAACCCCCATTTCCCTCAATCCATCTGCGGGAACAGGCGAGACTGAGTGCGACAAGCAGGCCGACTACGACCTGAGCGCCACAGGCGTGGGTTACGGCGAAACCTTGCGCCAGGAAATTGTTTTCCGTGAGCAGGTTCAATTGATCGAATCGAACCCGTGCGCCGCCCAATACGCCCTGCAAGATGACAACAAGGAGCAGCAGGCGCGCAAGCATGCGCACCCAGGCGCGCTCTTCACGGAGCCAGGTCCAGACAAAGAGGCCGATGCAAAGAAGGCCGATTTTTGTCCCGAGCAGGCGGTGACTGTGTTCGGCCATCTTGTCCGGCTCATTTAACCAGCCCTCCGGATTGAGGGATCCATTGGAGAGCGGCCAATCGAGAAACGCCATTCCGGCCTGAATGCTTGTGGTGAAGCCGCCCGCAAAAAGGAGCAGCGTTATCCAGAAAAAGGCGAAAACACAGAAAGCAAAAAGACCGGGCTTGTAGTCCGCTGTACGTCCGAAGGTGGGAGACATGAGTGGCAAACTCCAAAAAACAGGGGGCGCTTGCAAGTCAACAAAGCCATATTCTCACTAGGCGCCTGTCGGCAGGAGGCAGGAGGCAGGAGGCAGGAGGCAGGAGGCAGGACGACTCGTTATCCGCTCTCGTCGCCCGCTATCGTCGTCCCCCCGGTCTTATGCGTACGAATCCCCCTCCGATTCCGTGAACCCGCAAAAGGCGCGAAGCATGCGGTGATCGGCTTACGAGAACGGGCGACGAGAGCGATTGACGAGTGTTGCAGGCGGCGAGTTTCACGGGCGAACTCACCCTGCACATGTCCCGGGTTTTGTCCCGAAACTGATACCCATGTCTTGAAACCGTACCGACCCGACAGGCGCCTAGTGAGAATATGTTGCGCAAGGCGCGAACAACGGGACACCCTTCCGAAAATCCCTGCGAAAATCAAAGGTTGCCTATTCTTGCAATATTCGGTTAACAAGTCCTGTAAGTTATGGAGGAGTTTTTACAGACAATTAAGGACATCACGTTTCTCGGAAACGATGTGCTCGAATGGAGTCTGGCGCTGATTGTCTTTGCCGCGTTGTATTCCGTGTTCGGCATTTTATTGCGGATGCTGCGCAAGCGCTTGGAAACGCTTGCCGGAAAAACCAGCCGCAGAGCGGCGGATCTTGGAATGGCCGCGATGGCCGCGATCCACAGCCTGACGCTTTTGGTGGTCTCTCTCTATGTTGGGACGCGGTTTCTTGAGCTTGGTCCGGTCGCACGCTCCGTTGATATCGCCCTCATTATCATCCTCAACGTGCAGCTGGCTCTTTGTGCGAATCGTGCTTTGTCGACTTATGTCGTGTCTTATGCGCGGGAAAAACGGGAAACCGATCCCGGAGCGATTACCATAATTTATGGAGCCGCCTTTCTCGTGCGCCTGCTGATTTGGGGCGTCGCTTTACTGCTGATTCTCGATAATCTCGGGTACGATGTTACGGCGCTCGTTGCCGGAGCCGGCATTGGCGGGATTGCCGTCGCCCTTGCCCTGCAAAATGTCCTGGGTGATTTGTTCGCATCGCTGTCCATTATTCTGGACAAGCCTTTTATCGTGGGCGATTTCATCATTGTGGGCGATTCCATGGGTTCGGTTCAATCGATCGGGCTCAAAACCACACGAATACACAGTTTGTCCGGCGAGCAACTGATCATATCGAATTCCGATTTGTTAAACAGCCGCATCCGGAATTTCAAACGCATGGAGGAGAGGCGTGTGGTTTTTTCTTTTGGAGTCATTTACCAGACGAGCGCAGAGCAACTGGAATCGATACCAAGCGTTGTGAGGGAAATTATCGAAGAAACGGAAAATACCCGTTTCGATCGGGCGCATTTCAAGTCTTTCGGCGACAGTTCGCTGGATTTCGAAGTCGTCTACTATGTTCTCTCGCAGGATTACGCGGTGTACATGGATGCCCAGCAGGCGATCAACCTGGAGCTGTACCGGCGCCTTGAGGAGAAGGGGATCGCGTTCGCTTATCCGACACGGACGCTTTATATCGCAGGCCGGGACGGCGAGTCGCCGAACACGGATTCTGAAGTTGGTTGACCAGGATTCCGTCGGGCTCGCGGGTTGCCATAAGAAGCTTGGAATAGGCGAGAGGAACTCCGGGGCAGGGTGAGTTCCGGCCTTGTATATGCCCCGCAAAACGAGTAGAATTTTCAGCGAACGAATTTGAATCATGACTTTTACAAAAAACAGTGGATTGGACAAAATACTTGGCCGCATAGAGAACCTTGATTCCGTGAATTTGAGCATTTTGGCTCAGCGCCTGGCGCGCGAGCGGAAGATGCAGGAGACGGTCTTCAATACCATACAGGACGGCATACTCGTGATCGACGGCGACGGTGTGGTGCACTATGCGAACGATGCAGGCTGTGATTTGATTGGATTGAAACGCAAGGATATCGGGAATGTCCGTCTCTGGAAGATGGTGCCCGATTTGTTCTATTCCTTGAATTTGAGTGACGTGAACGCACAGGACCGCGCCGCTCCCGTTGTGACGCGGGAAGTGGAGTTGAATTATCCCCAGCACTGTTTTGTGCGCCTGTATATCGTACCCATCAATGCGGAGGCCGGATTCAGTGAAAGCGGCGGTTTTGTTGTCGTGTTTTCCGATGTGACGGAAGAGAAGGTTTCTATGGAGGAAGTCATTGAAAATGAGCGGGTTGCCTCCATTGTCCGTCTGGCCGCGGGCGTGGCACATGAGCTCGGCAATCCGTTGAATTCACTGACGATTCACCTGCAGTTGATTGAGCGGAAGCTGAAAAAAGTCGAAAATTCTCCGGATAATGCAAAACTGCGGGAATCGCTGGAAATTTGCCAAAGCGAAGTGAAGCGTCTGGACGGCATCATTACGCATTTTCTTGAGGCGGTTCGCCCTCAGAAGCCGGATTTGGCCGAGCTGGATTTGGTGGATGTGGTGGAAGAAGTCCTTCGCATCCAGGAAGCCGAATTCAAGGACCGTGAGATCGAAGTCAACGTGGAGGTCGACGGGCCCGTGCCCATGGTGTTGGGAGATCGTTCGCAGCTTAAGCAGGTTTTTTTCAATTTGGCCAAAAATGCCATGGAGGCAATGCAGCCGGGTGGTGAGCTTCGGATACCGGTCTGGCGTGACGATGATTTTGTCTACCTGCAGTTTACGGATACGGGATCGGGAATTTCCGAGGAGGAGCTTTCGAAAATCTTTCACGCCTATTATACGACGAAGGACGGGGGAAACGGGCTGGGCATGATGATCGTTCAAAGGATACTTCGTGAGCACGGCGCGCAGATCGGCGTTGAATCCCGGAAGGAACTGGGGACGGTTGTCACGATCCAATTCCCCCAACCGCACCGTCGGGCGCGATTGCTGGAAAGCTCGAAAGATGACGTATCCGGGGAGTAGGGTTCCGACAGCCTGCTAGGCGGCATGGAAAAACGTGACGTAGAGATAGCCGACCGCCATGAGGACGAAGAAGGCCAGCCCGATCCAGCTCAGGTATTTGAGAAAGGGGCCGGGGCG
>JBKGYB010000022.1:0-15659 GCA_046546295.1 Opitutales bacterium
CGCGCTACTTTAATTTCCGAAAATTTAAATGTCCGACAAGCTGCTAGGAGCCCTTGGTTTCGGAAACGGGATGGTCCTGCTTGAAGTACAAGCCTTTGCCATCTTCCCGAAGCTCCACGTGGATCACCTCGCCGGGCTTGATCCCGCCGCTGATTATTGCTTCGGCAAGCGAGTCTTCCAGATATTTCTCAACCGCACGCCGCAAGGGCCGGGCGCCGTATTTTTCGTCGTAGCCCTCTTCGATGAGAAAGTTCTTTGCCTCCTCGGTGAAGTTGAATGTGAGATGCTGGTCTTTCAAACGCTCCGCCAAATTGCGCAACTCGAGGTCCACGATTTCCCTCATTTCCGCGCGGCCAAGCGGCTTGAAAATCACCAGCTCGTTCAAGCGGTTCAGAAATTCCGGCTTAAAGATGCGCTTGGTTTCATCCATGATCTTTTCACGGATCCGTTCATACTCGTTTTCCGCGTTCGCCTCAACGCCGAAGCCCATCGAGGTATTTCGCTGAAGGATTTCGGCGCCGACGTTTGAAGTCATGATCAGGATCGTGTTCCGGAAGTCGACCTTACGGCCGAGACTGTCTGTGAGGTGGCCCTCTTCCAGCACCTGCAGGAGGAGTTGAACAACGTCCGGGTGCGCCTTTTCAATCTCGTCGAAAAGAACGACGGAATAAGGCCGGCGACGGACGGCTTCGGTCAGCTGTCCGCCTTCTTCATAGCCCACATAACCCGGCGGCGAGCCGACAAGCCGCGAAACCGCGAACTTCTCCATATATTCGGACATGTCGATCTGAAGGATCGATTCCTTGTTGCCGAACATTTGCTCGGCCAGAACTTTCGCCAACAGGGTCTTCCCGACCCCTGTTGGGCCGAGGAACATAAAGGAGCCGATCGGACGACGCGGATCCTTCAGGTCCGCCCGCGAACGGCGGAGCGCCTTTGCGATTGTTTCGGTCGCCATCTCCTGGCCCACCACTTCGGAACGAAGCGAGGCCTCGAGATCCATAAGCTTCTTGCTTTCCTCCTGCTCCATGCGGGAGAGCGGAATGCCCGTCCAGTCGGCAACCACTTGGAACATGGCCTCTTCGTCGACTTCGATGGCGGTCTCCTCGCGGGTCTTTTTCCAGGATTCAATTATGTCGTTCTGTTCTTGCCGGAGGCGCTTTTCCTCGTCACGGAACTTCGCGGCCTCTTCGAAATGCTGCTTGCTGATGGCCTCTTCCTTCTTGGCGCAGACATCGTCGATCGTGGCCGACATTTCCTCGGCCTCGGGCGGACGTTTGAGCGACTCGATGCGGGCGCGGGCTCCCGCCTCGTCCAGTATATCAATGGCTTTGTCAGGCAGGTAGCGCGCGGTTATATAGCGATCCGAAAGCTTGGCTGCGGCTTCCAGCGCCTCGTCGGTGAATTTGACCTTGTGGTGCTCTTCGTACTTCCCGCGCAGCCCCTTGAGAATGAGCGTGGTATCCTCAACCGAAGGAGCTTCCACCTTGACGGACTGGAAGCGCCGATCCAAGGCGCTGTCTTTTTCAATATGTTTGCGGTATTCGGATAGGGTCGTCGCGCCGATGCACTGCAACTCGCCCCGGCTGAGGGCGGGCTTGAAAATATTCGAGGCGTCCATCGCCCCCTCGGCCGCGCCGGCGCCGACAATCGTGTGAAGCTCGTCGATAAATATAATCACATTTTTCGCTTTCCGGATCTCGTCCATGACAGCCTTGATCCGTTCCTCGAACTGGCCGCGGTACTTCGTGCCCGCCACCATGAGCGCAAGGTCGAGAATCACCACCCGTTTATCCAGCAGGATTTCCGGTACGATCCCGGAAGAGATTTCCTGTGCCAGGCCTTCGACAATCGCGGTTTTGCCAACCCCCGCTTCCCCGATCAAAACGGGATTGTTTTTCGTGCGACGGCAAAGGATCTGAACCACGCGGCGAATTTCGTTTTTGCGTCCCACAACCGGGTCCATTTCACCCTTGCGGGCGAGTTCCGTGAGGTCGCGCCCGAAAGCCTTCAAGGCCGGCATCTTGGAATCCTTCTTGTCTTCCGGACCGCCGGAGCCGCCTGTTGGGGCTTCCTCCGGTTCCCCCGAGAAATTCGGATCCAGCTCGGCAAGAATTTCGTTGCGGCATTGCTCGATATCAATGTCGAGCGATTTAAGCACACGGGCCGCCACGCCTTCGCCTTCGCGAAGCAGACCGAGAAGTATGTGTTCGGTCCCCACATAGGAATGGTTTAATGCCTTGGCCTCCTTGCCTGCCAGGGCCAGAACCTTTTTCACCCGCGGTGTATAAGGGATGTTCCCGGAAGGCTTGCTCTCCGGGCCGGCGCCGATTTGCTTTTTGACCGCTGTGCGGACGGTCTGTAAATCGAGCCCCATTTTTTGCAGGACGTTGACGGCGACCCCCTGGCCGAGATTGATCAGGCCCAGCAGGAGGTGCTCCGTCCCAACATAATTATGGTGAAAGCGGTCCGCCTCCTTGCGGGCCAAGGCCAAGACCTGCTGCGCGCGAGGTGTGAAGTTGTTCATCGGTTCCATTGCTGTTTACTTGTTTATAAATGATTTAATTCAAATTCTTGATCATGTCAAAAGATAGCGGCGGAAGAGCTCTGAATTCTTCCCTGAGCTTGTCCGCGCGGGCGACGTCGCGCATTTCCGGTTCAATCGCGGAACCCGAATCCGAAGCATATTGTACGTGGCCCGGCTGACACTCGATAAACAGGCGGTCGACAAGCGCCCGCTTGTCTTCCGGCAAGAGTCCTAAGTCCACGGCAAGACGCATCAAAGAGAGCAGATTCATCGCTTCGCCGGAACTCAGGATATGCGCGTTTTGCAGGACGCCAAAGGATCGGCCGATTTTATCCGTCAACCCGGAGCGATGCTCTTCAAGATACTTGAAGCGCGCGTTGATTTCATGATCAATGACGGTCTTCAACACATTCCCCAGGCGATCGAGGATGTCGGATTCGCTTTCCCCCAGGGTATGTTGATTGGATATCTGGAAAACATGGCCGGTCGCATCCGAGCCTTCACCGAACAAGCCGCGGACCGTGAGCCCGAGTTGATTGACGGCGCGAATCACGCGCTCCATCTGTTCCGCAATCACAAGACCGGGGAGGTGCATCATGACCGAGGCCCGCAAGCCGGTCCCCAGATTCGTCGGACACGCCGTCAAATACCCGAATTCGTCGGTAAACGCGTAATCAAGGGATTTTTCCAGTTCCGTGTCGAATGTATCCACGGCTTTCCAGAGCGATTTCAAGTTGAAGCCGTTCTTTAAAAACTGAATGCGCAAATGATCTTCCTCATTGATCATCACCGCGCAGGTCTGATCCTTGTTGATGTAAACGCCGGCCCCCTTGTCGCTTTCGCAAAGCTCGCGGCTCACCAGGTGCCGCTCCAACAGGATCTGTTTCTCCAGATCGGAAAGCGAGTCGATATCAAAAAACGAGCCTTTGCGCATCTTTGAGGTATTGGCGACTTTCGTCTCACATTTGGACAAAACGTCACCTCTCTGAGACGAACTGGCACGCCCCGGAAATGGAGTTCCGACCAGATTCCGGGCCAGACGGACGCGCGAACTGAGCACCACGGGGACTGCTTTTGTGGTGCTTTGTATGAGCTCGGCCTGCTCGTTTTTCATCAGTGATTCAATCATTGCTGTTCCGCCTCCACTTGTTCCTCATTGGATTCCAACCGCTTGATACGGTCGCGGAATTTCGCCGCTTCTTCATAGGCTTCTTCCTTCACGGCGTTTTGCAAAGCGTCCTGCAGGCGTTTCAATTCCGCTTCCCCGGACTGGCGCCGCAAAGTAATGTCGGGCACCTTGCCCTTGTGCTGCGTGCCGGCGTGAATGTCCTCGAGTACGGGACGAACAAGCGACTCGAACGTGGTATAGCACACGGCGCAACCCAGACGGCCGGTCCGGTTGAAATCCGCGTTTGTGTGGCCGCATTCCGGGCAAACAAGTTCGTTGTGGCCCGCATTGTCTGTTTTGACCGTCGATTGCGACATAAGATCCGCCAATGAAAATCCACCGGGTTCGGTAACACCCTTTTCATGGGCACAGGATTCGCACAGATCCACTTTCTGGATCTTATTATTTACGATTTGCGTGAGGTGAACCGTCGCCTCTTTCCCGCATATGCTGCACTGTAATTTTTCCGTCATGGTGAAAAGATATGTATATATGAGTGTATCGCAAAACTAAAGGCAAAATTACGCGAAAGCGATACGCTTTGACGGCTTATTTGCCATTCCCCGCACCGTGTAACTTTGCATAAGCCGTGCCAATTTGCGGAAAATGGCATGGAGCGGCTGGCACTCCGGGCGCTTCAGAGGCGGGTTCCTTCGCAGCTCACACGGCGGCGGAAACTTTCGAGAAACCTGGCCGTCACCGGCCCCGGCTTCCCCGTCCCGATCGGACGGGCGTCCACCTCGACGATGGGCACGATTTCGGCAGCCGTCCCGGTCAAAAACATCTCTTCGGCAATCCAGATATCGTAACGGGTGAGGTCGGCTTCCCGCCAAGGGATACCGAGCTCGTCCGCAATCTTCAAGGCCGTATCCCGTGTTATCCCCTTCAGGGCGCCGGCGCTCGAAGGCGGTGTGAGCAGTACGCCCTTATGGTAAACAAATACGTTGTCCCCCGTGCATTCCGCGACATAGCCCTGGTCATTGAGCATAATCGCCTCATGGTAGCCGAGGTGCTGGGCCTCGATTTTCGCAAGAATATTGTTCAGGTAATTCAGGGATTTCACTGTAGGCGGCAGCGCCGAGCTGTTGCACCTCCGGGTGGGAACAGTGATGAGCTGCAAGCCTTCCTCGTAAAACTCCTTGGGGTACAGTTGGATCGTATCAGCGATAACAATAAGCTGTGGCTTATCACAATTGCGTATTGAGAGGCCGAGACTCCCTTCGCCCCGGGTGACCAACAGCCGGATGTATCCATTGCGCAAACCGTTCGCGCGGCAGGTTTCGCACACTGCTTCAGCGATTGCCTCCCGCCTCCATGGCAACTCCAGCATGAGCGCCTTGGCGGAATATTCCAGTCGTTCGAGGTGCTCTTCCAATTTGAAGACGCAGCCCTCGTAAAGGCGAATGCCTTCGAATATGCCGTCACCATACAGCAAGCCGTGATCGAACACCGAAACTTTCGCATCTTCCCGATCAACCAGCCTGTCGTTCATATAAATTTTCATAAAGGCGCATTTAAAGGCCCCTTTCCGCTCAAATCGAGTCCAATTTTATCCGAATTTCCGGTTTTCTTCGACCCCCCTGCTTTTTGTCATGCTATTTCCTCTTAAATTGTGCGCTCCGCGCTAAATGGCCGCGCAAAATGTTTCGTATTGCCGGCGCAGTTGAGCCACCACATCGGGATCGGCCAGGGTCGCGACATCCCCGGGCGCCTTCCCCCTCTGCTATATTCCGCAACCGTCGTCCGCGCTCGTTAACCGCATTCATAGCGCTATAAAAAAACATTGTTGAAAAAGGTCACGGTTTTTGAGGCAAATGCTGTTGACAAGAACGCCCGGCGAAAGCATGACAACCACTTCTTTGCGCACAACGCAGCAGCTTGTAATGGATACATTCGCAGATCAATGCCTCGACATGGCCCAATCAATTCTGGGCCACAACCTCGACTCAATTAACGAACAGGGGGATATTACTCCGGCGGCTAACGAAGGGTCCCGACTGGACGAGCCCGGTCATGCCGCGCTCGCCATCGGTGAATACCACCGGGCCACCAACGAAAAGACGTTGGGCGCGCATGATCTCATCGACTTGGGCGCGCGTTGTGTGACCGCTCAGGCTTTCACCGACGAGGAAGTGGAAAACGGTCTGGCCTACTCCGCGCTCGGCCTGCTCTCCTTCGGCCCGGCCAAGGATCGCAACCCGATTTGGGAGCGCCTTCTTGACCCGACGCGGGAACAGATCGACAAGCGACTACTCGAGCGCTCGGACTACGAGAACCACTTCCAGAGCTTCAACATTGCCAAAGCCGTCACCCGCTACAGCCTCGGCCTCTCGAAAAAGGACGAAACCGGTCGTCTCATTGACCGCTTCCTTGAACGGACGAACGCCAATTCATCCACCGGCTATTTCGACGATGCGGCGGGGAGCGATGCCAAATTGCACGGCGCCTTCGACATTTACGGGGTCTTGAGCTTCGTCTTTATCCGTCAGGCGCTGCAACTGCATGCCAACATCAACCTCCGGGACCGCAAACTGCCGAGCCTGCGGACCCATTCCGAAAAATACCTGAAACTGCTCCCTGACCTTACCCGTCAGGACGGCCTTGGGTGGGCCTACGGACGTTCGATCGGCGCCTACGGGCAGATGCACTGCATCAGCCTGATACTGCAGGCGCTGCGCGACGGCTGGGTATCGGACAACCAGCGCGACCTCTACGTCGACACCGTGCGCCGGCTGTTCATGAATTTTTTCGCCACCTACCTCGACCAGGAACACGGCTTCCTGGTGATCCGGGACGAAGAACGGAGCACCGTGCCCTACCACACCACACGGATGGCGAACTTCGACGCCGCCCGTTACCTGTGCCAGTGGTCCCGTCTGGCCCGGTCGACCAGCGGGAGCTCCGCTCCCGCCACCACGGTGCCGGACCGCAAGGTCGCCCGCTTCGTCAGTTTTGACAAATCACACCGCAAGGAGCAGGGCTTATTCGTGTACCAGGATCCGGGTACCGGTCTTGCAGTGCAACTGCCGCTCATCGCGTCCAGTCCGGCGGGGAAAAACACCTCGGACTATCTTGCCTTCCCCCACGCGCCCGGCATCTTCGATTGGCCCGTCGACCGCTACCTGCCCGTCATGCTTCCCGAGCTGACCTTCGGCGAGCACGTGGTCATTCCCTCCTTCTACGGCAAAAACTGCACCACCAGCATCGGTCTGCGCAACGCCCTTACCTTCAAATACGAACAGCCTGAACTCATCACGCGCGAGGAAAACATAGTCAACGGTCTCGGCTCCTGCAAAGTGACCTGGAGCTTTCAGGGGGGCAAAATCAACTGCGAGTTCGCCTTCACCGTAAAACAACAGGCGCGCCTTGACCGCATGCGCTATATTCTTGCCATCGGCAGCCCGCACAGCAACCACCGCGTCGGCACCGCGTTTCGGCTCGGCGACGAAGGGCATAGAACCAACCTTTTACAGGACGATTTCCAAGCCGAATGGAAAGATCTTGAAGTTGTCTCCGACGATCCGGGCTACCGGACCTATTACGGCAACCTGCACTACCTCCAGATTCTTGAACGCGACCACCCCCTCATCATGCGACCGGGCGTTCAATACCGCCTCTCGCTCTCTTTCGAACCGGATATCGCCTTCGCGGATGAATAAAAGGTCCGGACCGCCTTTCGCGTGAATTACGGGCAACGGTTGTCAATCCGGGCATAATAAATATCATCCTGGGAGACTGTCGGGCTTTACCGACGGACTCCTGTACAGAGCCTGTCAAATCACCGCATGCTGTCCATCCGCATAATTCCCTGCCTCGATGTCCATGAAGGACGCGTTGTAAAAGGCGTCAATTTCATCAACCTGGTGGATGCGGGCGACCCCGTCGAACAGGCAAAGACCTACGAACAACAAGGAGCGGACGAACTGGTCTTTCTTGATATTACCGCATCAAGCGACGAACGGGCCACCATGCGGGATGTTGTGCGTCGCACGGCTTCCGAATGCTTTATGCCTCTGACCGTGGGCGGAGGCATTCGCAGCGTTGAGGATATCCGATCCATGCTCAATGCGGGCGCCGATAAAATCAGCCTCAACACCGCCGCCATCAAGCGTCCCGAACTTATCGCCGAGGCCTCATCGCGCTTCGGGAACCAGTGTATCGTAGTCGCCATTGACGGGAAATACAACCCTGCAAGCGGGCACTGGGAAGTCCACACCCACGGCGGTCGCCAAACCACCGGAATCAATGCGGTGGAATGGGCCCGGGAGGCCGTCCGCCTTGGCGCCGGAGAACTCCTCCTCACCAGCATGGATGCCGATGGCACGAAGGAAGGCTACGACATCCCCCTGACCCGGGCGATCAGCGACGCGGTGGAAGTTCCCGTGATCGCATCGGGTGGCGCCGGAACACTCGAACATCTGGCGGCCGTCCTGAAAGACGGCGGCGCAAGCGCGGTGCTGGCCGCCTCCATTTTCCATTTCGGCACTTACACGATCAAGGAAGCCAAAGACTACCTGCGCGGGCAGGGTTTGTCGGTGCGGTCGTAGGGGGCATGTTTGCTGATTAGCGTGAGACGAGACGGGGGCACTGCTTTTAAAACCACTTATGGGCGCTTACACAGACCCGCCAACCCATTCGGCAGGCTCAGGGCCAGAAGCGGGGCGGGTCGATAGCGGAAACCGGACCGGGCCGCTATGCGTCCGCGCCTAACCAGCGATACGGTTTTTAGAAGAGCAAAAGAATGCGGTTAACGAGAACGGATGACGAGAACGGATGACGAGTTGTTTCTCCGGATCGTCGCCTCTTGCCTCACGGTTGAACCTAAAAAGATTAGTACAACCACTGATGGACACAAATGAACACTGATAGAGCAATCGCTTTTTTAAAAAAGAACTCACAGTCTCGCATAGCGGCGTCGGTCCTGCGATGGGGATTCTGAACGTCTGAACGAGCACGGGCAATATCCTGAAATTCAAGCGCCCAATGTTTGAGTGGGAAATAGTGATGCAGTGAATAAGATCAGTGTCCATCTGTGTTCATCAGTGGTTAAGCCATCAGTGGTTTAAAATGCCGCCCCGGAGAGTGGCTGCTGCCCCCGACACGCTTTGCGCGTTCTCCTCCTGCGGGACTGTAAGCACCTCTGCCGTCTGCCGTGATGTTTGCCTTCAGCGCTTAGGTTGACGCACATGCGCTAAGCGGGACTGATTAGCAAAGGGTTAGCGACTTTTACCGCTTCGCCTGTTCTCGTAAGCCGAAGAGCCCGAATAACCCCTCCCACCTGTCAAGCAGGTGACCTCCCCTTGGCAGGGGAGGAGCTTTATGTTTTGCCATTTGGTATATCCGAATGTTAATAAAAAACTCCCCTCCTTTCTTGGGAGGGGTGGCCTGCTTGCCAGGCCGGGGTGGGCTCCCTGTCTGTGCCGCTCGCCTCAGGGTTCAGGGTTCAGGAATCAATAATCAAAAATCAACAATCCGGCGCAGCCGGTCGCCTCTCGCCTCAACCCCCGGCACGCACCGGCCGGAAACCGCGTCGGGTCAACGCTTCGGCAGCCTTGGTACAGACATCGCCCTGCAACTCGACCACCCCTTCTTTGCACGTCCCGCCACAGGCACACTCTTTTTTCAGACCCGCAGCCAGCTCTTCGATACGCTCAAGCGAAAGCTCCGACGGGAAGCCGCGCAATGTGGTAACGGTCTTTCCGCCGCGCCCGGCCGTTTCGCGCCTTACTTCCACCCGGGCATTTTTGCCTATTCCCAAACTAGCGCCGGTTTTTTTGCGGCCGCTTTGCTCCTCGCCGGGGGATGTTTTCGAATGCCCGGCATCCTTTGCGGACGCATCCCCGGCAGGGAGCGCCGCGCCGTCCAGCCCGGCAAAAGGATTTTGTTCGAGTGGCCCGCTTTCGCCGAGCGGTATTTTCCTGTCGGGTTTCCGGCTCATGGGTGGTGGGGCATATCCGGGTTCTCAAGCCATGCCAGGGCCTTGGCATAGCTGCGTTTTGACAAATAATGGGCCAAACGTTCCGGAAGCTCCGGTTCCGCCGCCCGGGCGTCAAGACGCCGCAGCGCCTCGGACAGGGCTTCCCCTTCCGGCAGTGCGCGCGAGGCTGTGACGTACTCCAAATCCACTTGCAGGCGCTCCATTTCCATGCCGTTACATTGCCCGATCATCGCCGCTTGGACAAGTGCCAAGAGTAAAATCCTGTGATTAGTGCTTGGAATACCCGGTAAAAGCAGGCTAAAAACTTGTCACTAAACAACCGCTCCTGTACGGTTAATGGTTTTATACAAAACAAGCGCTATGAGGCATTCAAGCATCGCCAGTCACTGGAACGCGGACGTCATTGATCAAAACTACGAAACATGGCTCACACAGCCGGATTCGCTGGACCCGGAATGGCGGGCATTTTTCGAGGGCTTTGAACTCGCGGAGGAAAACGGGGCGAAGACACGCAAGCGGACGCCTGAACAAATAGACGGGGCGGAAGGAGGGCTGACGGAAACCGACGCGATAAAACAGGCCCGGTTTATCGGCGCGATTTATTCTTTCCGCTCCATCGGGCACACGATCGCGCGGTTCAACCCCCTCACAAAAGCACCGCCTCATAATCCCCGCCTGACGCTGGAACGCCTCGGGTTTTCCGAGGAGGACCTCGACAATGTCTATCATACCGGGAACTACCTCAACGGCTCCCGGCTCTCTGTGCGCGAACTTCTCGAACGCCTGGAGAAGACCTATTGCGATTCAATAGGCGCGGAATACATCCACATACAGGAAACGCCGAAGCGCCGGTGGCTGCAGAGCCGCATCGAGCCGAACTGCTTCAAACCGGAATTTTCAAAAGAGGACAAGCGCCACATTCTCCGGGTGGTCCTTCAGGCGGAATCCTTCGAACGCTTTCTCCAGACGCGTTTCGTCGGCCAGAAGCGCTTCTCGCTGGAAGGGGCGGAAACCCTGCTGGCCTCTCTTGAAAACATCTTCGAACGCTCCGGCCAAAACCAGGTCGATGAAATCGTCATGGGCATGACCCACCGCGGGCGGCTCAATATACTGGCGAACTTCCTCGGCAAGTCCTTCGAATATATATTCCGCGAATTTTCCGAGAACTATGTACCCGAC
This sequence comes from Opitutales bacterium, assembly GCA_046546295.1. Lineage (GTDB taxonomy): Bacteria > Verrucomicrobiota > Verrucomicrobiia > Opitutales > Coraliomargaritaceae > JBKGYB01. Next base: position 10,813 of record JBKGYB010000022.1, read on the forward strand.
GCAATTTACGGTGACGGGGACGTAAAATATCACCTCGGTTTCGAAGCTATGCGAAAAACCGGGGACGGTCACCCCGTCGACATTCGCCTGGCCGCAAATCCGAGCCATTTGGAAGCGGTGGATCCGGTGGTGGAAGGGAAAACACGTGCCCGCCAACGCATACGCAAGGACACCGAACGCAAGCGCGTGCTTCCGATCCTTGTTCACGGCGACGCCGCCATTGCCGGACAGGGCATGGTAGCGGAGGTCTTTAATTTCTCACAACTCAAAGGTTACCGCACGGGGGGGACCATCCACATTGTGATCAACAACCAGATCGGGTTCACCACGGACCCCGAGGACGCGCGGTCAAGCCGCTACTGCACGGATGTGGCGAAGATTGTGGAGGCCCCGATCTTTCATGTAAACGGCAACGACCCGCTGGCCGTGGTTACCGCGACACAAATCGCGTTCGATTATCGTCAAACCTTCGGCTGCGACGTCGTGCTCGACATCTACTGCTGGCGCAGGCACGGGCACAATGAAGCGGACGAGCCCGGTTTTACGCATCCGCTGCTGTATGAAATGATTTCCAACATGCAGCCGATCGGCAAAAGCTTCGCGCAACGTCTTGTGGAGGCGGGCGACCTGGAACAGGAGGAAATCGATGCCATCGAATCCCGCTATGAACAAAGGATGAATGACGCCTTTAATGCCGCGAAAGCGCAGGAGGAAAAAGGCGAAAGCGAGGATCCTTTCACGGAATCCAGCGCACGAAGCCAGCCCCCCTACAATTTCAAGGGCTTTGATACACGGGTCCCGAAAGAAACGCTCGCCCATATTGCGGAGCGCCTCACCCAGTTCCCCGAAGGCTTCAAAGTAAACCGGAAAATCAACCGGCAACTCCAAGCCAAATACAAAGCCTTCAACGAAAACACGGGGCTCGATTGGGGCATGGGCGAAGCGCTCGCTTTTGGCACGTTGTTGATGGACGGCACGCCTGTCCGACTCAGCGGCCAGGACAGTGAACGGGGCACTTTCAGCCACCGCCACTCGGTCCTCTACGACATTGAAACACGGGAGTCCTACACCCCGCTCCTGGACTTGAGCGAGGACCAGGCACGGTTTTGCGTGCACAATTCCCTGCTTTCCGAGGCCGCTGTATTGGGCTTCGATTACGGGTATTCGCTGGACTACCCGCAAATGCTTTGTCTCTGGGAGGCCCAGTTCGGCGACTTCGTGAACGGGGCCCAGGTGATCATCGACCAGTTCATCGCCAGCAGCGAGTCCAAGTGGGGCCGCCTGAGCGGGATTGTAATGCTCCTGCCCCATGGGTATGAAGGTCAGGGCCCCGAACATTCGTCCGCCCGCCTGGAACGCTTCCTCCAAGCCTGTGCGGAAAACAATATTCAGGTCTGCAACCTGACCACGCCGGCCCAGTATTTCCACGTGCTCCGCCGCCAGATGAAGCGCGAATTCAAGAAACCGCTCATCATCATGTCGCCCAAAAGCCTGCTCCGGCACAAGGAATGCATCTCGGCGGTTGAAGATTTCACAGACAATGAATTCTGGTCCATCCTCGACGATAAAACGGTGGGAGACAAAGCGGCTGTCGACCGACTTGTCCTGTGCTCCGGCAAAGTTTATTACGACCTGCTCGCCCATCAAAGAGAACAGGGCATCGAAAACACCGCGCTCCTGCGCGTGGAACAGTTCTATCCCCTGAACCAGGACCTTCTGCAACGCGTCGTCCGCCAATATCCGAACGCCGCCAAACTCATCTGGTGCCAGGAAGAACCGAAAAATATGGGCGCATGGACCTTCATCGCACCCCGGCTCATGGAAACCCTCGATCAGGCTCCGGTGTATGTCGGGCGCCCGGAAGCGGCAAGCCCGGCAGTCGGATCGCTTGCCCTGCACAAGCACGAACAGGCGCAACTTGTGAAAGAGGCGTTTGAGCAAACCGAATCATAATCAATCCGCCGCAACGAATTCCCTTTTCATTCAGCGCAAAATCCCAACCCTGACCTCATGGCAACCGAAGTAAAAATCCCCGCAATGGGCGAGTCCATTAGCAGCGGCATTCTTGCCGCTTGGCACGTGAAAGACGGCGACTACGTGGAAAAGAATCAGCCGATCTACGAGCTCGAGACCGACAAGATCACATCCGAAGCCAACGCCGAAGTCTCCGGCGCCCTGTCCATCAAGACGCCGGAAGGCGAAGAGGTGGCAATTGGGCAGGTTGTCGCTGAAATCGATGAGAGCGCAAGCCCGCCCGCCGCTTCAAAGGAGGCGTCCGCAGCGGAAGCCGCTTCCGAATCCGAATCCGGACCGGTCGAGGCGCCGGAGTCAGGGACGGTCGGAGAATCTTCCGCCCCATCCGGACCTTCGCCCGCGCCGGCCGAAGCGGACCCCCCCCGCCCGACTTCGGAAACAGGCGCCGGCCAGGGTGGCGATGATGCCGCGCTCTCGCCGGCGGCCCGCAAGGCGCTCGAAGAAAACAACCTCCAGCCGAAGGATGTGGAAGGAACCGGCAAAGGAGGCCGGATCACGAAAGCCGATGTCATGAATGCGGTAAAAACCGGCGCGGCGCCGCGCGGTGGCGAAGAAACCACTGCGACAAAGCCCGCGCCCGAAGAGCCCTCGTCGGGCGAGGCCGGACCAACCGCGCGAAGGGAGCGCGAAACCCGGAAAAAAATGACGCCGCTGCGCCGGAAAATCGCCGAGCGCCTGGTCACGGCCTCGCAGGAAACCGCGATGCTCACGACCTTCAACGAAGTCGACATGAGCGCGGTCCTATCCCTGCGCAAAAAACTGCAGGATGAGTTCGTGGAAAAACACGAAATCAAGCTCGGTTTCATGTCCTTCTTTGTAAAGGCCGCCACGCAGGCGCTCCGCGCGATCCCGCAAGTCAACGCGCGGATCGAAGGCCAGGAAATCGTCGAACAGCACTACTATGACATCGGGGTAGCGGTGGGCACCGACAAGGGGCTCATGGTCCCGGTGATCCGGGACTGCGAGACCAAGAGCTTCGCGGCGATTGAAAGCGACATTTCGCATTATGCGCAAGCGGCGCGCGACGGAAAAATCCAGATCAGCGATCTTGAAGGTGGTGTCTTCACCATTTCGAACGGCGGCATATATGGCTCCATGCTCAGCACGCCGATCATGAATCATCCGCAACCCGCGATCCTCGGGCTCCATAACATCCAGGAACGTGCTGTGGTGCGCGATGGCGAGGTCGTCGCGCGCCCGATGATGTATCTGGCCCTGAGCTACGACCACCGCATCATCGACGGCAAGGAAGCCGTTACCTTCCTGAACAAGATCAAAGAGATGATCGAGGATCCGAATCGTCTGCTCTTTGACCTCTAGGAGTTTGTCGGCAAAGCCCGACAGACTCCTGTAAGACCGTCCCGCGATATTTCAATCACACCGTATCAAGAATCATGTCAGACGAAAACAACTTCGACCTCATTGTCATCGGGTCCGGCCCGGGCGGCTATGTTGCCGCCATACGCGGCGCGCAACTCGGCTTCAAGACGGCCATCGTGGAAAAGGACCGCAACCTTGGAGGGACTTGCCTGAATGTGGGCTGTATTCCCAGCAAAGCGCTCCTGCATTCCACCGAAATGTACCATTTCACCGGCCACGGCGCCGCCGAGCACGGCATGGAAATGAGCAATCTCACCATCAGCATTGAAAAACTGATGGAGAAAAAGGACAAAACCGTGGAGCAACTCCGCAACGGGGTCCGGCAACTCATGAAGGCGCGCAGGATAAAAGTCTTCCATGGCGTCGGCATGCTGCCGGGCGAAGGCAAGGTGCGCGTGCGAAGCGAAAAGGACGAATCACTGCTGCATGGCGAGCACATCATCATCGCCACGGGCTCAAAGCCCATGGAACTCCCCTTCCTCCCCTTCGACGGAAAGACCGTGGTCAGCAGTGACGACGCCATTGCCTTCGACCATGTGCCGGAGCGCCTCGCCGTGGTCGGGGCCGGCGCCATCGGCCTTGAGATGGGCTCGGTCTGGGCACGGCTTGGTTCCAAGGTCGACGTAATTGAATTTCTCGCCACGGCTGCGCCGACTTTTGACAAAGACGTCTCCAAAATGGCCGAACGTCTCTTCAAAAAACAAGGGATGAACTTTCATCTTAAAACCAAAGTCACAGGCATGGAACGGACAAAAGGCAAAGCCGTGCTGTCCGCTGAAAAGGGCGACAAAACCCTTCAGTTCGAGGCCGACAAAATTCTTGTAGCCGTCGGCCGCAAGCCGAACACGGAAGGGCTCGGGCTCTCGGCTGTCGGGATCAGCGCCGATGACAAGGGCTGCATCCCGGTGGACGCACACTACCGGACATCCGCCGAGGGCATCTATGCGATCGGGGATGTCATTACCGGCCCGATGCTCGCGCACAAGGCGGAGGAAGAAGGGGTCGCCTGCGTGGAGCGCATTGCCGGCCAGGCGGGCCACGTGAATTACGGGGTCATTCCAAACGTCATTTACACCGACCCGGAAATTGCCGGCGCGGGCATAACGGAAGAGCAGGCAAAAGAACGGGAGATCCCGTATAAGACCGGGAAATTCAACTTTGCCGGCAACGGCCGCGCCATCGCGTCCGATGCCACGGACGGCTTTGCCAAAATCGTCGCCTGCAAAGAAACCGATCGACTGCTCGGCATCCAAATCCTCGCCAAGGGCGCCTCCGAACTGATCGCCTCCGCAGTGGCGCATATGGAATACGGGGGCAGCGCGGAAGACCTGGGACGTACCATTCACGCCCACCCCACAATGAGTGAATCCATAAAAGAGGCCGCCCTGGCGGTCGACGGCAACGCAATCCACAGCACTTAGTTTATTTTGCGC
>JBKGYB010000023.1:0-15611 GCA_046546295.1 Opitutales bacterium
ATCATTTATGGGACGGGCGATAACTCAGGGGTAGCGTGCGGCTTCAGCAAACGTCCGTTTTAGCCTCTATAAAAACCTTACGGGGACGTTTGCTATAAGACTGCACGCTACGAAAGAAAACCTGTTACAGACGACTAGGCGGGACTGTGAGTTCTTATCAAAAAAGCGGTTGTTATATCAGTGTCCATCTGTGTTCATCAGTGGTTGTACTAATCTTTTTAGGTTTATCGAACTGGCCGAAGTGGTCGAAGGTGCTCCGACAAGGGGCACGACGCCGAAAAATGAAGGGGATCAGCTTGTCAAAACATTGAGCAGCGCGCTCAACTTTAGAGTTGTCTCGTGTTTTTCCTGCTCGGGATCGGAGCCTTTGACAATGCCGGCCCCAGCATACAGTCGGGCCTCGCAGCCGTCAATCAGAGCCGAACGAATGCCCACAACCATCTCACCTTCGTTTAAATAATTGAACCAGCCGACCACCCCGGCATAGAGTCCGCGATCCAATTGCTCCAGGGGCTCGATCCGCTCCACCGCCGCTTCCCTGGGTGTGCCTCCGACAGCGGGAGTGGGATGAAGCTCGGCCACTGCATCAAGGATGTGGGCGGACGGACCGAGTTCCGCTTGGATCATCGTCCGCAGGTGCTGAACATTTGGCAGAAGCAACAGCGAGGGCGCGGAATCGGCGGTAGCTTCCAAGCCCAAACCTTGCAGGCGTCGAAGAATCGAGTCGCGCACGCAAACATGTTCATGGAGATCTTTCTCGCTTTCCAACAGGTTGCGACCGTACCGCGCGTCCTCCCCTGCGGTCGCGCCTCGGGCAGCCGACCCGGCGATCGCCTCCGTTTGAAGATGGCCGTCCCGTACTTTCAGCAGACGCTCCGGGGTGGCGCCAATAAAGCTGCGGCCACTGCCGCCTCCGAAAGAAAACGTAAAGCAGCCGCCGAATCGCTCGCGCAAACCATTCAAAGCATCCAGTGGGCGCCAGGGGGCGCCCGCTTCCAATCGAATCCCGCGGGCGAGGACGATTTTTTCGTAGTGCCCGGCCTCAATTTCACTTAGGGCTGTGGCAACGGCGCCGGGAAAGACATCGGGAGCCAGTTCGCTCCGCCGTATCGCTTCGGGGTCGGCTCCCTGCGACCGGGAAGTATCTTCCGCTCCGTAATCGAAAGCCGAGAATTTTTGGTAGGCCCCCCACACCCGTTCTACGAGTCCCTCCAAATCGGCATCCGGCTCGACACGGACATTCGCGACAGCGCCGTAACCGCCTCCGGAGCGGGAGACCTGCCAGCGCGGCACGAAAACGGTGGCCGCCGGAAAGACGCTCGTATCCGGCGCTTGTGGGGCAAAGGTAAACGCGGTAAAAAAGTGCGGGCCGGTAAAAGCCGCGTCAAGGTCGCCCACGGCAACCGTATTTTCCAGAATGTCCGCGGCAAACGCCTTTGCCTGGGCAAAACGTTGCGGCCCCTCGAAGCGGGCTTCCGCCACCGCTTCGGCGCCGGCCACACTCATTTCATCACTTGCGCGCTCGACATAGAAATGCAGCTCTTCCGGCTCGTAGATCGATTGCAGCACCGCGAGCGGCGCGATATGTCGAACCGCAAGCGAAATGCTGGCAATTTGGAAGCGATCCTTTGCAAGCGCCGTATCGCGACACCCTTCCAGAAAAGCGCGCAATGAGGCTTTGTCGTGGCCCGCCAACCGACTGGATGGAATGATTTGCATAAGCGGGCGCCCTCCGGCTACCCGCATTTATTCTGAAATACCGAGCTGCCCGAAAGCAAGCCTGCGCTCTTCAACGAGTTCGGCGTTTGAGGCGGCGATCTTTTCTTTCGCGTAATCGTTCAACTTGATCCCTTCGACCACACGCCGGTTGCCTACCGCATCGACTTTGACGGGCATGGATGTAATGATCCCGGTGGGCGCGTCATATTCACCGTTAGACAGAATGCACAGGCTGTGGAAATCCCCATGTGTGGGGGCCACAAGGTCGCGCACCGTGTCAATCACCGCGTTCGCGGCGGAGGCGGCGGAAGACGCGCCGCGCGCGTCAATGATTGCTTTGCCCCGCTGTCCGACCGTGGGAACGAATGTTTCCTTGAGCCATGCTTCATCCGTAATCACGGAGGTGGCCGGCTGTCGACCGATCCTGGCGTTATAGAAATCCGGGAACATGGAGGGGCTGTGGTTGCCCCACACCGCAAGCTCCGTCACTTCATCCACCGGAACCCCGGCTTTTTGAGCGAGCTGTGTCTTGGCACGGTTCTCGTCCAGCCGTGTCATTGCGAAGAACTGCTCGTTTGGCAGATCGGGCGCGCTTCGCATCGCGATCAAGCAGTTCGTGTTGCAGGGGTTGCCGACAACCAGCACACGGCAGCTGCGCTTCGCGTTGTCATTGATCGCCTTGCCTTGCTCGACAAAGATTTTACCGTTTATACCGAGCAAATCCGCGCGCTCCATGCCCTGTTTCCGGGGCACCGACCCGACAAGAAGCGCCCAGTCGCAATCCTTGAAGCCCGTATTTAAATCGGCGGTCGTAACGATATCGGCAAGCAGCGGAAAAGCGCAGTCATTCAGCTCCATCTCGACCCCTTTCAGAGCCTCCAAGGCGGGCTCGATCTCGATCAGATTGAGAGCGACCGGCTGGTCCTCACCAAACATCTGTCCCGAGGCAATGCGAAAAAGAAGAGCATAGCCGATATTCCCGGCGCCCCCCGTTACAGCTACACGAATAGGTTCTTTTTTCATAATAAATCGTATGTTTTCTGTTCTGTTTCCAGTGTGAATCGTTTTTCAACGCCAAAAATGAGTGTTGTGACGTTCACCGTCCAGCCCTTAAGTTCCCAATTTGTCAAGAATCACATCAGTCAGTTTTCGCACCAGCTCTTCGTCGACTTCCGGTTCGTTGTCCTTTTCCCCGCAACCACAGGTTTGATGAGGCTGGGGTTGTGTGTGCACGGTAAACTCGCCGGCGTCGCACAGCTCGCATTCTTTGTATTCATCCAAGCGATGGTCCGGCATGCCGAGCTTCTTTCGCAGCTCAATCAAGTCCTTCAACTTGTCCGGACCGTATTGTTTTGGTCCACCGAGCTGGTTCGCCACGGTGACCGTGTGACAAAAGGCGTCCGTATTCTCCATTTTCCAATAGGCGTCCTCCACGTCCTTCCCCCAGCAGATGACTCCGTGGTTTTGCATCAGAATGGATTGGTGCCGGGAAGCGAGTTCACCGACCTCCTTTGCATTTTCGGGTGTGCCCGGTGTCTGGTAGCTCGCAAATCCGATCTCGCCCAGAAAAACCTCCGGCTCGGGAATCAGGCAGGAAGGCGGCGTCACGCCCGCCACCGCGAAAGCCGTGGCATAGATGGGATGCGCGTGGACACAGGACTTCGCCTTGGGCTCACGTTTCATGATGCCCAAGTGTGTATTGACCTCGGAAGTGCGGGGGCGCGTACCGGCCACCTGGTTGCCGTCGAGATCGACCAGGCAAAGATCGTCCGGCGACATGAAGCCTTTGGATACCAGTGTCGGGGTGCAGAGTACGAGATTATCGCCCACCCGGACGGTTATATTGCCGCCATTGCCATCGACATAGCCCTTGTTCCAAATACGTTCGCCTATCCGGCAGATCCTTTCCTTAAGCGCCTGAAGCTCGCTGCTGTAAAAAAACCGCTCCAACTCCGCCACCGTCTTGGGGTCCCCTCCCGGCACCCAGTGGAACTCCGCGTCGGGCAGCTCGGGCTGATGAATCCGGGGAGTCTCCCGACCGCTCCCGGCAGCGCCGCTCTCACGCGAAGCATCCGGTTTGTTCCGGCGTAATATATCGCGGGCCATGGGCGTCAGTTTTGCACCCGCCGGAATTGTCCCGAGGCTTTTTCCTTCGGCGAGCATGGCCTCAAGATCTTTCGCAGTATAAAGTTTGCTCATTGGTTATTCGGATATGGGTTCGAATCGATAGGTATCAAGTATGGCCACATTGATGGCATCAATCGGCATGGGATGGTCGAAGGGTTGGGTTGCTTCAGCCCCTTCAACATAAAGGATCTCGCTTCCGACCCCGGCGCCAAGGTCGTCGTAAACAACCGGCGTCCATCCGGGCGCAACACCATCGGGATTTTTACCGGATAATTCATCCGGCCCCATCGGGCCGACCATCAACCATCGCGCGCCGCGAAATTGCGGCACACACTGGCTGAGCGTTATCTTTCCGATGACTCTTCCGGGTTTCATGGTGTATCGATGATGGCGATTATTTCGTTACGGATCGGGGAATGCTCGTCATGAACGGTATCCCGCGACCAACTTCCGTCGGTTGTTATAAAGACGCGCGAGTGCTTGCCTGCCCCGAGCTGGTCGATCGCGGCAAGTGGCGGCCCCGTGCCCGCGCCGGTCTCGCTTATCGGCGTGCAGAGTACAATCCGCCGCCCCCGTAAGCTGGGGTGTGAAATTCCGGCCGTGGCATGGCCGTCTACGCGGGCGAGTATCATGGTTTGTCTCTGCTACGTGCGGGCGCATCAAACAACATTCAAGTTCCCGGCGAGCGTGCAACGCCGGAAACGGGTGAAAGTTTTCGGCGTGGTAATGCCTTCGCCGGTTGTGGTCGCGACGGAAAAACTGATGTAGCCTTCTCCACCCATGCCGAGTCCGGCGACACAGGGGCCGTTTTTAACGAAAATACTGGTATCCATGGCCTGCCCCATCTTTGTCATGCGCTCCACATTCATGGTATGGACCATGGCGGAGTGCCGGTAGTCGTGTTCGGACTTCTTTGCGAGACGAACGGCCTCGTCGAAATCACGGCACCGCACCACCGGCAGCAGAGGCATCATTTGCTCTTCTTCCACAAATAGATCGTCCGCCCCGGTCTCGGCGATCAATAGCTCCGTGCCCGTGGCCGCGTGAGCGCCCGCTATTTGTGCAAGGCGGGTGGCATCGGCCCCCACAAGCTCGCGGTTCAGGACGGCATGCGAGCAGCCCCCGCCGTCGCCTTTGAAAGCAAAGGCTTCTTTCTTCACGCGTTCCAATTGTTCCTGGCTCAAAAGCACAGCTCCCTCGCGTTTCATCGCGTCCATGAAGGGCCGGTAGGAATCCCCGACGACAAAGATCTGTTTTTCACCGATGCAAAGAAGATTGTTATCGTATCCGCCGCCAAGAATGATGTCGCGCGCCACCTTGTTGAAATCGAGTGAAGAACAATCATCCACGACCACAGGAGGGTTCCCCGGCCCCGCGCAGATCGCACGCTTGCCGGTCTTCATCGCGGCATCCACCACCCCGGGACCGCCGGTTATGCAAAGCAAGGCGATTTCGTCGGTCGCACAAAGTTCGTTGAATGATTCGATTGTGGGTTTTTCGACAGTCGTGATGAGGTTTTCAATACCGAGCTTTGCCTTGATGGCTTCGTTCATTTCATGAACCGCCGTGGCCGCGCAAGCGGCGCCTGCCGGATGCGGATTGAAGGCTGCGGCATTACCGGCGGCGACCATGTTGACCACATTGCCGGCAAGCGTGGGTATCGAGTGTGTAACGGGTGTAATCGCCCCGATCACGCCCCACGGGGCGCATTCGTCCATCGTGATTCCGGCGTCGCCGCTCATTCCGTGCGGCGAAAGGAATTCCGTCCCGAGGACGTTTTTTATGCCTTCAAGCTTCCCGATTTTATGATCCAGGCGCCCGATGCCGGTTTCTTCAAATTCGATCCGCCCCCAGCGCTCGGCATTCTCCGTACACATTCCCTTGATAATATCGACGACCGCCGCGCGCCCGGCGATCCCCTGCCGCTTCAACTGCTCGAAGCCATCGTGAGCGGCACGGGCGGCCGCAGCAGCGTCTTCGAAAACACCGTGACGCCGGCCGCCGGAAGTCGGGCGCGCCGCTGCCTGCCGCTGTCCGGAAGATGCGACAACGGAACTTTCTCCCAGCTTCGACAGCACTTCCGTAACAACGTCCCGAATTGTTGATTCATCCAATTGACTCATAAGTTTTTCCTTCTGCCGTGGTTCGTCGTTTAACTGTTTCTCGCCTCATAGGTCGTCTGCCCGAGGATATTGACCGTATCCACAAGCCCGACGATCGCGGCGTCCACCGGCAAGGCCTTCAGCCCGTCCGCCTGCCGCGCGGAACTGCCTTGGGCGAACATCACCAGCTCACCCTCGCCCGCGCCCAGAGTATCAATCGCAACGATGGTGTTGGCGCCGGGCTTGAACTCCCCGGGATTGTCCGCATCGATCAGCATGGGGCGCACCATGAGGAGCGTGTGCCCCCGCATGCTTGCGTCCTTTTTCGTCGATACGATCGAGCCGATGACTTTTCCTAAAAACATGGGCCTTACTTGCTCGCCCGCTTGGTTGCAGTGGTTTTAGCGCCGGGGATGAAGGTTTCCGTTTCTTCGTTCGGACGTGCGATCACATGCGCGCTGACTACCTCGCCATAACGGCCGGCGGATTCCGAGCCCGCTTCAATGGCGGCGCTTACCGCAGCCACATCCCCGGTTATAATTGCGCTTACGAGAGCGCTGCCGACGCCTTTCATGGGGCCGGTCAGCTCCACGTTGGCGGCCTTCAGCATTGCATCCGTGCCTTGGACAAGAGCCGTCAGGCCCTTCGTTTCGAGTATTCCGATTGCTTGTTTAGCCATGGTATTCTTCTGGTTGGGTTAAGATTTGTTGTGTTGTGAAATTTTCAATGCATCAGGCGGCGCGAATATGGCGGTACACTTCGCGGGCGATGACCAGTTCTTCGTTTGTTGGGAGGACGAGCACTTTAACGTCCGAATCCGGCGCGTTGATAAATCCTTCCGCGCCTCCCACCATGCGGGCATTGGCTTCCGCGTCGATGCGCACACCCAGTGCCTCAAGTCCTTCGCAAACCGCGGCCCTCAAATCGGGGTTGTTTTCCCCGATGCCTGCTGTGAAAACGATCGCCTCGGCGCCGCCCATTTTAAACCAAAACGAGCCCGCCCACGAACGAATGCCATCGACCAATGCATCCAGGGCCAGTTGGGCGTCGGCATTGCCCAAGGCCGCCGCTTCCCGGATATCGCGCAGGTCGTTGCTGACGCCGGATAATCCGAGCAAACCGCCCTCGCTCGAGAGCTGGCGTTCGGCCTCCTCCATGGAAAGCCCAAGGTTACGTGTCGCATAGGGAATCGCCATGGAATCCAGATCCCCCGCCCGGTTGTTCTGCGGCAGGCCGCTCTGCGGGCTGAAGCCCATACTGCAACCGATCGCCACCCCATTTTGTATCCCGGTAACCGAACTGCTCCCGCCAAGGTGGCAGGAGAGCACGCGAAACGGTTCGCCGCTATATTCACCGGGGCCGTCAACATACAGACGTCGCACCCGGTCGGCCACTGCGTCCGCTTCCATCAATTCAGCCGAACGCTCCGCCACAAATTTATGACTGGCTCCGTGGAACCCGTAGCGCCGGATGCCAATGTCGCGCCAGCTGCGGGGGATGGCGTAGGCGCCGGCCCCCGGCGTCATCCATTGGTAATACGCCGTCTCAAAGAGCGCCACCCGTTTCACATTGGGCAGCAATGTCCGGAAACAGCGTATGCCGGCGGCATACGCCGGGTTATGCGCGGGCGCCACCTCCTTGATATTTTCCAACGCTTCAAGCACCTGGTCGTCAGCTTCAACACAACCACTGAGGTCTTTGCCGAGGACCGTCTTGAACCCGACCGCATCCAGTTCTTCCCCGGATGCGATATGCCCTTCTCCGACAAGCGACTCCAGCATCGACTCGATACAAGCCTGATAATCGTTCACCCGTTCAAAACCGCCCTTCGCGAGCAACGAAGCGTCCGCCCCGTCCATCTTGAAAAGACGGTATTTAAACGACGTGGAGCCGAGGTTCGCTACAAGTATTTTCATCGGATGAAACCGCACTGACCGGGTGTCCGCACAGGAGCAGGCGTCGGCATTCAGCCAATCCAGCTCCCGAGCTTGCCGAGGTCGTCATGCGGGCGCGGAATCACTTGAACGGCGACAACTTCACCGACATGGCCGGCCGCTTCCGCTCCCGACTCAACCGCTGCTTTCACAGCGGCGACATCGCCCGTAAAAAATCCGGTGACAAGGCCACTCCCGATCTTTTCCCAACCGGTCATGGCGACATCCGCCGACTTGAGCGCCGCATCGCTGGCTTCCATGAGCGCGATGAGCCCTTTGCATTCAATCATTCCTATTGCTTTGTTCGCCATAATAAATGTTCCTCTAAAGTTTTCAGGTTATATTACTGGTAGTATTTGAGAAGGTCCTCGTGCGGACGCGCGATCACGTGGGAGGCCACGAGTTCGCCCACCCGGTTGGCTGCTTCCGCCCCCGCTTCCACGGCGGCTTTGACGCTGCCAACGTCTCCCTTGACCAAAACGGTCAGGAAGCCGCCGCCAATCGATATTTGTTTCACAAGGCTGACCGAAGCCGCCTTTGCCATGGCGTCACTGGCTTCAATTGAACCGGTGAGACCCTTTGTTTCTATCAATCCTATGGATTCATTCATGATATATTATTCGTTTGTGGTGGTGTGTTGAAGAGAAATATTGCGCCGGGCCCTACTTGAGCAGTTCACAGGGCACGTCCGGGCCGAAGCCGCAGGCATTGCCCTCGTCTGTGTCAATGTGAACCTCCAGCTTGAAAGCCCGGTCCACCCGCACGTAGATGCGGTCGAAAGTCACGCCCAGGGAACCGCCGACGCGGAGCCGCATAAAGCTTTTGTTTTCCACGCCGTAATACTCGGCGTCTTCCGGCGCCATATGGACATGCGGGGCGGCCCGGATAACGCCTTCGCCCATTTCCAGAAATCCGTTCGGCCCCATGAGCATGCAGCCGGGCGTGCCCTTGATGTCGCCCGAATTACGGACCGGCACATCAAACCCAAGCGAAACCGCGTCTGTATAAGCCAGCTCGACCTGGTCAATGTCACGGCACGGACCGAGAATCCGAAGATTCGAAATAATCCGGCTGCGCGGACCCAGGAGAGTCACGGATTCTTCCGCCGCATATTGGCCTTCCTGATACAGCCATTTTTTCGGCGTCAGTTCATGGCCCTTGCCGAACAAGATTTCCACGGATTCCTGTTTTAAATGGCAGTGCCGTGCGCTGATGTTGACGACCAGAGGATTCGGCGGCCCCGAACCGCGCTCCGGCCGGCGGGCTGGCGTGGTTTTTCCAGCAACACGACGCCGCAGACTCTCGCGCACCAGCTCTTCGACTTGCGTTCGCATCGGGGAGGGATTATTTACGGAAACCATTGGGAATTTCTTTGTTTGAAACAAAATGAGTCGTTTTCTTCTGACCAAGTCAACAAATTTATTGCATAAATCCACAAAATTGTAAAAATTTCTCTTATGCTCGCTCCTGAACGACAACAGCAGATCCTCGCGCTTCTCGAGGAACAGGGAACCGTCCGAACGACGGATCTGGCTGAAGAATTCCAGGTTACGGACGAAACAATCCGCCGGGACTTACAGGCGCTGGCGGAAAACCATCAGGTGAACCGCATCCATGGGGGCGCCAGCAGTTTGAATGGAAAACCTAAGCTCGTGTCCTTCAATGAGCGGCGCTACCTGCACGTGGAACAAAAAAAAGCGATCGCGCGGGCCGCTCTTGAGTGGATTGAAGCGGAAAAAACATTTATTTTCGACAGCAGCACCACCGCGCTCGAGCTGGTCGCTATCCTCCCCGACCTTCCTTTCCGGGTCATCACGAACGCCCACTTCGCAATCAATCAACTGATCAACCATGAGCAGGTTGAACTTCTCTCCACCGGCGGACGCTATCACGCCAAAACACAAACCTTCAACAGCAGTAGCACGCTCCAGACGCTCCGCCGCCACAATATCAACCGTGCGTTCATCTCGTGTGTCGGGCTTGATCTCAAGCGGGGCGTGAGCGAGGGGTTCGAGGAACAGGCGGCTTTCAAGGAAGCCCTTATCCAAGTAGCCGAACAGGTGATCCTGCTGGTGGACTCCAGCAAGTTGAACCAATGCTCCGAGTATTTCTTTGCGGGGCTGGAGCAAATTTCCCTGATTATCACCGACGCCGGGGCGGATCCGGATTTTCTTGCGTCACTCCGACAACAAGGGTGCGAGGTCCGTATCGCACAACAGTAATATGAATCAATCCACCCTGCTTAACTATGAGTGAAAACAAGTCCGTCATTTTGAAAGCAACAGCATGAGTCTCCTCCACACGCCCCCAAACCGCCCGGCCGGCAAATCCGTCCAGCTCATGACAACCTGTCTGTGCGACGCGTTTTACGCCGACGTGCCAAAAGCAACCGTTGAAATCCTGGAGTACCTGGGGTGCGAAATAGACGTGCCGGATGACCAGACCTGCTGCGGCCAGCCCGCATTTAATGCGGGCGACTGGGATGCCTCGCGCAAAGTCGTGCGTCATACCGCCAAGGTCTTCGAGGGCGAAAAACCAATCATCGTGCCATCCGGCTCATGCGCCGCCATGGTCTTTCACGGCGCCCCCCTCGCATTCGAATCCGAAACCGACCTCGGCGTGATCGAAGCCGTCGGAAACCGGACCTGGGAACTGGCCGACTACATCGTCAACGGGCTCGGTATCACCGCATGGCCCGGCCGTTATAAAGGCCGCATAACGGTCCATCGGAGTTGTCACCTGCGCGGTTCCAAGAGCGGGGAAGCCATCATGCAGTTACTTGAATCAATCGACGGCCTGACCGTCGAACCTTTCGACGAAACCGAGCAGTGCTGCGGTTTCGGCGGCGCCTTTTCCGTTTCCTTCCCCAATATTTCCACCCGCATGGGTGAACTGAAAATCGAAAAAATCACGGAATGCGAGCCCGATCTTGTGGTTGCCGCCGACATGGGGTGCATGATGCATTTCGGCGGGATGATGGACAAACGAGGCATTCGGGTAAAACGTCTCCACCTCGCGCAGTTGCTCCGGGACGCCCTTAAAAACGCAGATCGTCTATGAAAACAAAACAGGAAATTGACCGGTTCGCCGCCGATCTCAACCCGAATACCTACTCCACGGTTTACGAGGGGACAAAAGCGACTTCCGAAAGACGGGACGCCGTTCTCAAACAGGACTACCCCGACCCCGACAAGCTCCGTGAAATAGCAGGCGAAATCAAACAACACACCCTCGAACACCTGGACAGCTATCTCGAGCAGGCCGAACAAAGCCTGCTGAAGAACGGCGCCCAAGTCCATTTCGCATCGGACGCCAAGGCCGCCAATGAAGCCATCCTCCGCATAATGCGCGAGAACGGCTGCAAAAGCATGGTCAAGTCGAAAAGCATGGTGAGCGAGGAAACCGAACTTCTCCCCTACCTCGAAAAAAACGGCATGGAGTGTGTGGAGACAGACCTCGGGGAATTCATTATCCAGATCGACGGCGACCACCCCAGTCATATCGTCAAACCGATTTGCCATAAGAACCGCGGACAAATCGCCGCCAGCTTTGAGCGCGAGGGACTCGGCGACTACAATGACGACCCGGCAACGATCACCCGGCGGGCGCGTGCGCATTTGCGGCGCAAATACTTCGATGCCGATGTCGGCCTGACCGGCGCGAATTTCGTATCCGCGGAAAGCGGGCGCCTTTCACTCGTCACAAACGAAGGCAACGCCCGCTTCTGCATGGCGGCCAATCGTATCCACATCGCCATCGTCGGAATTGAAAAACTCATTCCCACAGATCGCGACTTCGGACTGTTTACAAATCTCATCGCGCGCTCGGGGACCAGCCAGCAATTGACCGTATACAACCAGTTCATCAACGGTCCCCGCCACCCGGACCAGCCGGACGGTCCCGATCAAATGCACGTTGTCTTCCTCGACAACCGGCGCAGTGAAGTGCTCGCGAGCAATTGCCGCGAAATCCTGCGCTGCATTCGCTGCGGCGCCTGCCTGAATGTTTGCCCGATCTACCGCCAGGCATCCGGACACTCGTACCGCAGCGTTTATCCCGGCCCCGTTGGCGCCGTCCTCAGCCCCCTGCTCGCCGGCAATCGCTTCCCCGAACTGGCCGACCTCCCGAAAGCCTCCAGCCTGTGCGGCGCCTGCAACGAGGTGTGTCCGGTCAATATCCCGATTCCCGACCTGTTGCTGCGCCTCCGCGACAAAGGTAAACGCGAAAATGCGCCGAAAGCGAAAGCAGGCACTCCATCGCTGGGACTCTGGGCCACTCTTTGCGCGCAACCTACGATGTGGAAAACCGCCCTGAAAATGGGCCATACGATGAACTATGTTCCCACCGAACTTATTCCCCACCCCTCGCTCAAGGCCTGGCAAAGCAGCCGGCAGTTGCCGGAATTCCGGGGCGGCGAATTCCGCAAATGGTTCAGGGAGCGACAGGCCGCGAGCACTCACTCCGCCGAACAAGCGGATAATAAATAAGCCGGCATCGGTACATGCGCTTTGAGCCGACAACATTTCCCGCAACCGAACATCCTGATTTTTCAACCCAGATCCAACAATGTCAGACCGCGAAAAAATCTTCTCCGACATCCGTGCGGCGCTTGCGCCGCTGAAAGACCGTAGCCCGTATCCGGAATGGTCGCGCGAGCTTCCGATTTCCCGACAACAGGAAACATTCGCCGGTCCAAAAGAACTTTTCGCAAGGAAACTGGAAGCCGCAAACGGACGCTACTTCGACGCCGTCGAAAAACTGGGCGCCTTCCTGCGCGAAGAAGGCGCAAGCTTCGGTTATTGCGCGCCGGAATTCGCCGGGACCTTTGCCGGGATCGACGGCATGACCTTCGACACCTCATTCGACCTTGCGAAAAAGGACGACTATGCATTCGGCATCACCCGCGCGAGTTCCGGCATCGCCGAAAGCGGCACGCTTGTGCTCAAAGACGGAGTCAGCGCCTCCCGACTGGGCGCCCTTGCGCCCTGGATTCATATCGCCGTACTCAACGAATCCGACATCCTGCCCGACCTGCCGACCGCGATCGAAAAATTCGGCGACGATCCCTCCATCATCTGGTGCACCGGCCCCTCCAAGACAGCCGATGTCGAAGGCATCCTCATCGAAGGGGTCCACGGTCCCGGCATTCAAGTCGCTCTTGTGCTTTCCAAAAGCTCCTGAGCATACCTCAGGAGCGAAATTTTTCCGCTTGCTACGCTTGTACGCATACAGCCATGATTTCCTGCCAACATAAATAAAATGAACTATAGCAAACCACCCAATTAAGAATGAGTAACAAGATGAAGCAATACACCGATTACATTAACAATATTAAAGGCAACATCCTGCTTGGGTGTGACGGATTCGTTGACGAAACGTACCAGTTGGTCGAAGTCAGAAAAAGTCCGACCGAGTTCACCCCCATGGAGAAATTGAAGGATTTCGGCGAGCTGCTGGTAGAGCGGGCGGACGGTGGCGTCGGAGTCGAGATCGTGCCCAAACGGCGTTGTGAGGGCGGGTTCGCCATCAACAGCGGTCGGGTGGCCGCCTCTTTGGGCCTGAAGCCAAAACTCCCGGGTCTTTACGGCAGCAAGACACTCGACCCCGCTTATGAAGAATTCAAGGATAATTGCGAGTTGTGGTCTCTCGGCGATCCCGCCTTGACAATCGCTTTGGAATTCGGCGATGGAAAGGTTTTGATGAGTAATGTGGAGGCGGTATCAAATCTCGCCTGGGACGATTTTGAACAGCATTTCGGAAAAGAGGGGCTGGAGAAATTGTTCTCCGACGTGGATATTCTGGGATTGGGCTATTGGTCGCTCACCGCGAATTTCGATGATCTGTTTAAGGGCTTTATGGCTCAATATGAAAACATCGAACCGCCCCGTCGGATGTTCTTTGATTTCGCTGACATCAAGAAAAAGTCCCGCGAATCCTTTACCACAACATTGGACTTGATCAAGACATACAGCGACAAGATTCCGATGACGCTGAGCATGAACGAACATGAGGGATCGGAATTCTTCTCCCGAATCGGAGTCGAGTGTCCTGAAAAAACACCCGAAATGATCGCCCCCGCTCTGACGAAGGCTTGTGAAAAGACCGGCTTCGACGAACTGGTTGTCCATACCCCGGATTTTGCCGTCGCTTCAAGCGCTACCGAAGGCGAAGCCTGCGCCATGCAGGAACACCAGACCCATGTCGTCCGGCTGGCAGGCGCAGGTGACAGCTTCAACGGCGGCTATATGTGCGCGTCCCTGGGGGCGCTGCCGATCAAGGAACGTCTGGTTGTCGCAAACGCAGCAACCGCCTTCTTCGTCACACATGCCAAGGGCCCGACCAAAGAGGAACTGATCGCCCGGATCGAAAAAGCCTCGGACAAATAAGTGGAGAAATAATTGAGCACTCGTCTGCGGGGCGCATTAAGAAACAAAAATCCAACAAGAAAATAGAGCATGAAGACATTATATAAATTGCCCCTTTTAAACGCCGAATCGGCCGAAGCATTCCGATCCGTAAAACTGGATGCAACATCCGCGGAGGGCACGGGCATCGAAACCGGCTGGTCGGTCAAATCCTATACCCTGCGCGGTGGATTACAGGAGGGCGTCGATGTGGTTGAGATCAATAACGGGAAACTTTCATTCGCAGTCCTTCCGACACGGGGAATGGGAATTTGGAAAGGACAGTGCGGGAATATCGCCCTCGGCTGGAATTCTCCGGTCAAAGACCCCGTCAACCCCGCCTTCATCAATAAGCAGGAGCGCGGTGGTCTGGGCTGGCTGAAGGGCTTCAACGAATGGATCGTCCGCTGCGGCCTCAACAGTATGGGCGCGCCCTGCGCCGATACGGTCTTCGACAATAGTGGCAACGCCGTCGATGTGCCCCTTTCGCTGCACGGGAACATCGCTAACACTCCAGCACGCGCGGTTTCGGTTGAGATCACCGACGAGGCCATCATTCTGCGGGGTGAAGTCGATGAAACCATGATGTTTGGTCCCGCCCTGAGGCTCAACACGGAAATTCGGACCGAATTCGGTTCCGGAGCGCTGACTATCACGGATACCGTAACCAATATCGGCGATAATCCGGCGGAACACGAGCTCCTCTACCACATCAACTACGGTGAACCGCTTTTGGAAAAGGGCTCCCGCATGGTGGCTCCGTTTAAGGAAGTAGCCCCGCGCGACCCGCGTTCAACCGAGGACATCGAAACATTCGATCAATATGGCCCGCCTGAAGCGGGATTCGTCGAGCAAGCCTACCTGTTTGAGTTGGTCGGCAAGCGCGGCAGCCGCGAAACCCTTTCAATGCTGCGCAATGCTGCCGGCAACCAGGCTTCCGTATTGCGTTACTCGCTCAAGGACTTCCCGTGCTTCACGCTGTGGAAAAATACCGCAGGCAAAAGCGACGGCTACGTAACCGGACTGGAACCGTCTACCAACTTTCCCAATTCGCGTCCTTTCGAACGGGAAAAGGGGCGTGTCATCACCTTAAATGGAGGCGAGTCGCGCTCGACAAAGCTCACGATCGAGTCATTGGGTACGAAAAAAGCGGTCCAGTCCGCCGAGACGGAAATCAAAAAGCTGCAAAATACAGTTAAACCAAAGGTTCATCCACAGCCGCTTGCCCGTTTGTCCGGTTAATAGCTTGTCGGCTGTAACGGGTTTTCTTTCGTAGCGTGCAGTCAGCAAACGTCCCCGTAAGGTTTTTATAGAGGCTAAAACGG
>JBKGYB010000024.1:0-15317 GCA_046546295.1 Opitutales bacterium
TCCCGCTCAGCGGGATCAGTGTGCATCAGTGGTTGTGCTAATCTTTTTAGGATAACTCGGCAAGCCCTCAGGTCGGGTTGTCCGAATCAAGAAGTATCTTGTATTCCACCGAGTCGACCAGGGCCTCCCAGGCCGCTTCAATGATGTTGTCGCTGGCGCCGACGGTGCCCCAGATGGCCTCGCCGTCGGTCGATTCCACTTGCACGCGGATGATTGCATCGGCCCCGTGCTGGCTTTCAAGAATACGTACTTTGAAATCAATCAGTTCGACTTCCATGATTTCCGGAAAGGCCGGGGCGATCGCCTTGCGCAGGGCGTGATCCAGCGCCCCCACCGGGCCGCCCGCCTCCGCGACGGTGTGGTGGACTTCCTCGCCGATTTTCACCTGGACCGTGGCTTCGGAAGTAAGTCGATTCAAATCGGCTTGCCGGCTGACCATTACGCGGTAACCGATCAACTCGAAATCGGGCAGCTTGCCTTTCAGGAACCGGTTCAGCAGGAGCTTGAAAGAGGCGTCCGCCGCCTCGTATTCGTAGCCCCGGAATTCCAGCGACTTGAGCTCTTCAAGGAAGTTTTTCAGTTCCGGAGAGGCGGGGTCCAGTTCAACGCCGATTTCCTTGGCTTTCATCATGACGCTTGCCCGGCCGGACATGTCGGACACCAGCACGCGTGTGCGGTTGCCCACCTTTTCCGGCGGAATGTGCTCGTAGCTGTGCTTCACCTTGGCGGCGGCGTCCGCGTGCACGCCCCCCTTATGCGCGAACGCGCTGGATCCCACAAAAGGCGCTTGCGCGTCAGGCGCACGGTTCGCCATTTCGTCGATGAAGTAGGAGAGGTCGCGCAGTTTTTCAAGGTGGGGGGCGCAATTGAGCGTGTGCCCCATCTTCAATACCAGGTTGGGAAGGATAGTGGTCAGGTTGGCGTTGCCGTTGCGCTCGCCCACTCCGTTCATGGTTCCCTGCACCATGCTCGCGCCGGACTCCACGCCTGCCAGCGAGACCGCTACTCCCAGTCCTGAATCATTGTGGCAGTGCACCCCGATCGAGACGTCGTTGAATTTCCCGCAGACCGCCCGCACGGTTTCGGCGATCTGATTGACCAGTTGTCCGCCGTTGGTGTCGCAAAGCGTGAGGTTCGATGCTCCGCCGCGGCGCGCCGCTTCGAGTGTCTGGAGCGCATAGTCGGGATTATCGTTGTAGCCGTCAAAGAAGTGCTCGGCGTCGTAAATGACTTCGCGCCCGTTTTCCACAAGGAAGCGGACGGAGTCTTCAATCATCTTCAGGTTGTCTTCAGCGGTTGTGCGCAGGATTTCCGTGACATGCAGCATCCATGTTTTACCGAAAATAGTGACGACCGGAGTGCCCGCATCCAATAGAAGCTTGAGCTGCGGGTCTTCCTCGGCCGTGAGCTTCGAGCGCCGGGTGGAACCAAAGGCCGCGACTTTTGCGTGCCGCAGGTTGAGTTTGGCCACCTCCTCGAAAAAAGCCATGTCGCGCGGGTTCGAACCGGGCCAGCCGCCCTCGATGTAATCGATGCCGAACTGGTCCAGTTTTCCGGCGA
Source organism: Opitutales bacterium (assembly GCA_046546295.1). Taxonomy (GTDB): domain Bacteria; phylum Verrucomicrobiota; class Verrucomicrobiia; order Opitutales; family Coraliomargaritaceae; genus JBKGYB01. The sequence goes on from JBKGYB010000024.1 coordinate 1,561, forward strand.
TCCGCAATTTTGCGGCCACCGTCAGCGAAACGCCCTCACCCTGCGTTCCGTCACGCAGGGTCGTGTCATAAATCCGGATTGGCTGTGTCATCGGTGTTTAAATGGTTGCAACGAACAACCCGAACACAACAACTGCCGGCCCAGGGCGCAAATGAAAAGCGCGGATGCCTTTTTAATTGACGGGATGCTTGTTTAAGCGAAAGGATGGCATTCGGGTCGCGTCGAAGGAATCGTGCCGTTATGTCCGAGGAAAATATGGATCAAGATATCAGGGAGCGACTGGAGGGATACCCCGGGCCGTTCCAACAGAAGGTCATGGCTTGGCGTGCAAAACCCGAAAGCGCCCTGGCGCCCGAGCTGGCGGAGGGCATTCTGCGCTTTCACATCGGCGAGGGCATTACTCAAAAGTTGAAGGCGAAAGGGGACGACAGCCTCCTTGTTGAGGACCTGGGCCTGGACTCGCTTACCATGGTGGAGATTGCTTTTGAAGCGGAGGAATTTCTCGGGCTGAGTTTGAACGATGACGAGCTGCGCGCGATCCGCAGCTTCGGAGACCTTCGCAACTTTATTGAAGAAAGGGCGCAGGAGCTTTCAAAGGAGAAGCGTGCCTCGGGAGATGAATGATCGTGCCATTGTTGCCGGGCTTGGTTTTGCCACCAGTATCGGGAATTCCGGCGAGCGCGTGGCGGCGTGTTTGCGTGATCTCAAACCCGGCTTTGAACGGGTTGATTACCTAGGCTCGGAAAAGCACGGCGTCCATGTCGTCGGGACAGTCAAGGGGTTTTCCGTGGACTCGCCGCACTGGCAGAAATGGCGGGCGCCGGAAGGCAGTCTGCCGCCCAAGCGCCTGTTGATGGGCCTGCCGCCGCACGGGGTCTATGCCTATCACGCCGTGCTCGCGGCCTTGGAGGATGCCGGGCTCACGGCGGAAGATTTGGCCAACGAGCGGACGGGGCTCTATTGCGCTTCGGCGGGCTCGGCCTTTCTTACCTGGTATAATCTAAACCGGATGCACGAAAGCGAGGGCGCGCGCGGCGCGCCCTTCGGTGTATTGTCCTCCATCGCCGGCACGCTCAATTTCAACCTCGGCGCGTTTTTTGGAATCAAGGGCTGCAACCTCGGCTTTGCTTCCGCCTGCGCTTCCTCCGCGCATGCGCTCGGTTATGCATGGGAGGAAATTATCTCCGGGCGGCAGGATCGCATGGTGGTCATCGGCGCGGAAGACATCAATGCGGAGAGCGTCCTCCCTTTTGCGGCCATGCGCACGCTGTCCGCTTCGAAGGATCCGGAGTGCCCCTGCCGGCCTTTTGACGCCAATCGCGACGGTTTTGTCTCCAGCGGCGGGGCCGCCGTCGTCATTCTTGAAAGTCCGGCGGCGAACAAGGAGCGCAACGGGCCGCGGGCTTGTGAAATGCTCGGTTGGGGGCAGAGTTCGGACGGGTATAGTCCCGCCATCCCCGACCCGGAGGGCGGGGGAATTGAGCGCGCGATGCGCCTTGCATTGGAGCGCAGCGGGCAGTCCGCCGGCGCGATAGATTATGTGAACGCCCATGCGACGGGGACCGGGGCGGGGGACCTCGCGGAGGGGCGGGCGTTGCTGCGCCTGTTTGAGAAAGAGGTTCCCCCGATTAGCAGCACGAAAGGGTTGACCGGGCACCCCCTCTCAATGGCCGGTGCGATGGAGGCGGCCTTTTGCGCCCTTGCCCTGCGGGAGGGCTTTGTTCCCGGCAGCGCGGGCTTTGAGGCAAGCGAGGACGAGCTGGCCGCGCTTCCGGTTTTGCGGCAAACGGAGATGCGGGCGCCGCATCAAATCCTTTCCAACAGTTGCGGATTCGGGGGTAGCAATGTCTCTTTGGTTTTGGTTCGACCGGTGGAGTAGTTTTTGAAATTTCTGTCTCTTCACCGTTTTCACCCCCGTTTTTTAGATGAACACCATATGAATCAGGATTTAGCGAAAAAAATCAAAGCGCTTATGCGGGACACCCTCTATTTGGAGGAAGCGCAGATCGAGGCGATCACTGCCGAGACCCCATTGATGGATAGCGGGCTGGGCCTCGACTCAATCGACGCGCTGGAATTGATGGTCCGGGTGGAAAAGGAATTCGGGGTGAAGATTCAAAACAGCGAAGATGCCAAACAGGCATTCGCCACATTTGGTTCGTTTGTCGATTATGTTGAGTCCGCCTAATGCATCCAGCCCCTCGACCGAACGTATGGCGGCGGCCGTTCGGGAATGGAAAAAACCGGTCGGTTTGTCCGGTTACGGCTGTTTCGGACCGCTGGGTGATGCGCGGGAAACCGCGCGCGCCTTGAACGAGGGGCGGGTGGCCCTGCGGCTGGCGCCGGTCCATGGCGAGCAGGGGGGCGAGGCGGCGCCGATCGCCTTGGTGGATTCGGCCATGCATGACGCCCCGCCCAGATGGGAGACCCATGCCCGTACGGTGCGAGGACGGCTTCCCGGCGGCGGTTGGGGAAGCCCCGGCCGGCCGGTCATCGTGACCAGCAGTAATTTCGGGATCGATCAACTGGTTGCCTATAAAACGGAGCAGGACCGGGAGCGTCTCTTGTTCGCGCAGCCCCATACCAGCGCCGCTCGGCTGGCGGAAATCTTTGGTTGGACCGCGGAGCCAACCTTGATCTCACATGCCTGTGTGTCTTCCAGTCTCGGGCTGCTCCATGCCTGCGAGCTTGTTGAAAACGGGCTTGCGGAAGAAGCGCTGGTGTTTTCCTACGATTTTGTCAGCCCCTTCGTATCGGCGGGCTTCGCCGCGCTTAAAATTCTGAATTCCGGGTTTCCGGCGCCCTTTGCGGACCGCTCATGGGGGGCCATTGGTTTGGGGGATGCCATGGCATGGGCGGTCGTTTCCAGCAAGCCGGCTCCGTTTCGCCTGAGAGCCGCGGCCTCCCGGAATGAAATGTTCCACATGACGGCCAATAATCCGGATGCCAGCGGGTTTGAAACGGTTGCCGAGGCGATGGCCCGCGTTGCAGCGGGCCGCAAGCTTTGGGTGAAGGGGCACGGCACCGGTACGCTTGACGCCGGGCGCATGGAAAGCGGCGCTTTCAGCCGGCGCTTCCCGGAAGCGCCCCTCGTGTCCTGGAAAGGTTCGCTTGGGCATACCCTTGGGACTTGCGGCTTGTTTGAAACCGTGATCGCCCTCGAAGCGATTGCGGGGGGCAAGGTCCCCGGCACAGTGGGAAGCGAAGCGCCCGCTTTCAGCGGGAACGTTGCGCTGGACTCGTTTTCACCGGATGGGTGCAACGGTTTTATATCCTTTAGCAACGCCTTTGGCGGCGCTCATGTCGCCCACTTTATCGATCATGATTGAATGTTTCGGACAGGATTTTGCGGCCTTCGGCCCCATTGATGATGCGCCGGAAGAGACCCTTGACGCGTTCAAGAGCGAACTCGGTCCGAAACTCGCCCGCAGGATGTCGCCCATGGCGCTCCTGTTGAGCGGGTTGCTGCATCGCCTGCCCCGTCGACCCGCCGAAGCCGTCTATTTCGGGACCACTTATTCGGACACGTCCAGCCTTGAGAAGTATTTGGACACCCTGCCCGCTGCCAGCCCCTTGTTCTTTCAAAACTCGATTCATCCCGGCCCGCTCATCCAGGCCTTCACAGCTGTAGGAGAACCGGTTCCCGCGCTCTTCCCGTTTGCAGGAAAGAAGACCCTTGTTTTTGATACGCTCCTTGCGGCGCTGCTTGCGCGGGAGGAGGAGCGGCTCTGCGTTTTTTCGGAAGCGCGCGCCACCTGGATGACGGCAGAGCACATTGCCGCAGGCGAAACATTCGCTTTCGCCATCCGCTTGGCCGCCTCCCCGGAGAACGCGCTTTTCCGCTTGGTTTTCAACAGGGGGAAAACAGGCGGGGTCCCCGGGAAAGGCCGTCAGCCGGAAGACGCCTTTGCCTTGATGGAGTCCCTGCGCCGACAAGAGCCCGTACGCCTGGAGCACCCGACCCATGGTAGCATCGAAATTGAATGGATCCACTGAACCCCGCCCCGAACGGAATCCGGGGCCATCCTGGGGCTTTCGGGCAATGCGCTTCTGGCGCCGCGTGTTGCCCGAATTCGTATTCGTGATTCTTTTGCACATCGGTGTTTGGATTGCCGTAGGGACTATGAAATCCGCGCGCGAACACTCCCGCGTATATCTGCGGACCGTTCTGGCGACGGAGCCCGGGCGGGCGGAGATACACCGGCATTTTTACACCTTTGTCCGGTATCTTCTGGAACGTCTCCGTCTCTGGGACAATCGGGCGCCCCGCGCATTCCGCCTGACAGGAGCCGACCGGCACGGCCCACGCTTCCTGCGCCTGGTGCTGAGCGGCAAGCCCTTCATTGCCGGAGCCTTTCATGTCGGCTACTCCGAACTCCTCGGCTTCCTCCTCAGTCCCAAGCACGGGCGCATGTCGATGCTCCGTATGCGGGTGGGGAATACGGAAGACACCGACTGCATGGCGGCCAACTACCGGGATGTTCTCGAAATTCTCTGGATCAATGATCCGGGCGAAAGAATCTTTGCGCTCAAGCATGCCATGGATCAGGGGCGGGGCGTCCTGCTGCTCTGCGACCGGGCGGAATTTTCCGCCAAACAGGAAGCCTTTCATTTTCTTGGCGCCAATCGTTGGTTCCCATTTACACAGTACCATCTGGCGCTGTTGTATGACGTGCCCGTGGTGCTGACCTACGCCCTGCCGGATGAAAACAAAAAGGCGGAACTTCGGGTAAGGGCCAGTCCGGTCTTTCACCCGCCCAAAGAGCTGTCAAAGGAAGAGCAACTCGCAATGGCCCGAACGCACTTTCAGGAATTTCTCACGCGCCTGGAAGCGGATTTACGCCGCAGGCCGTATTACTGGTTTAATTTCGAACCCCTCAATCCAGTGGCATCCGGTCGAACTTAGAGCTTGGCGAGTTGCCGGACAAAAGACCAAACCGTATGAACGAACCCTGCCATCGGAGAGTTGTGAAACGCTTGTTGTTTTATCTGTGTTTCATCGCGTTCGGCTTGTGCGTGCTTCCTTTCAACGCGCTGTGCATGCTCTCCTGCCTGCTCCCCGGCCGCAGGCAGCGGGTGCCATGGCTGCGCGCGCGGGCTGCCCGGCTGTTGCGGTTGTTCATATGGGGAACGACCCGGGCGGGGATTATGCGTTTCGAGTTCCGCGGTCTCGAGTATGCGGAGCAAACGCCCCGTTTAATCATCGCCAATCACACGGGTTTGCTGGACGCCTTGCTTTTGTTCGCCCGCTACCCGCATTTCACCTGCATTTATAAACAGGCGTTGGCGCGCAACCCTTGTTTCAGTCATATACCGAAGGCTTTGGACTTTATTCCAAACCGTCCATCCTCCCGCATGTTGTCGCTCGCCCTCGAGCATTTGAGAAAGGGCGAACAACTGCTCGTTTTTCCGGAAGGCACGCGTAGTCCACAGGCGGCGATGGGGCGCTTTAGTCCGGGCTTTCTCAGTATCGCACGGCTGGCGGGTGTGCCCATGGCGCCGCTGGTAATCGAAAACCCGCAGGGTGTTCTGGCGAAGGACCGCGGATTGCTCGACCCCGTGGCACTGCCGATTTTTTACCGCTTCACCCTGTTTCCGGAGACTTTTTCCGGGAAATCGGAGACCCCCGCGCTTGAGCGGGCGGTGGCAATCGAATCCTGGTTTCGCGAAAAACTCTCCATTGCGCGGTTCAATGAACTGGGCGCTGCCGGGGCTATCGGACGCTCGGTTTCGACGGGGGAGATTGCCCTGGTTGTCCCGGAAGAGGCGCCCTGCCTGCAGGCGCATTTCCCGGGGAATCCCATCGTTCCGGGAGCGGTTCTGCTGGGTTGGATGGGGGATGTCATTCGGGAAGTATCGAACAATGCCGACGGGCCCCTGCATGCTGTCAACGCCAAGTTTCTCGATGAGGTGCCCCCCGGCGCCGCGCTGGTGCTGCGCTACCGCATGGCGGGTGATTCCTGGGAAACCGAACTGCTGCGGCACGAGCAGCCGGTGGCTCGTGCCCGCTTCAAGACTACGACTGTTTCATGACACCGCTTGACCAGGAACGCCTCGTGTTGATCCCCGCATTTAATGCGGGCGCCCTGCTCGAAAAGACCGTACGGGGCGCACTGGAACACTGGCGTCCGGTCTGGGTGGTCGACGATGGCAGTACCGACGGTTCCGTTGAAAGGTTGGGGGATGTCCTGAGCGAGGAGCCCGGCTTTCATGTCATGCGCTTGCAGCAAAACAAGGGCAAGGGCGCGGCGCTGTTTGCCGGAGCACGCGAGGCGCTTGGGGCCGGGTATACGCATATTTTGACGATGGACGCCGACGACCAGCACGATGCCGGTTCAATCGAGCGCTTTATGGTGGCTTCACGCAACAATCCGGAGGCTCTGATTATGGGCCGTCCCCGCTTTGGCGAAGATGTGCCGCGAGCGCGCTTGTGGGGGCGGCAGCTGAGCATTTTCTGGACGGAACTGGAAACCGGTTTCCGGGGCTTGGGGGATTCATTGTTCGGCTTCCGCGTGTATCCGCTCGCCCCATTTTGCCGGGCATTGGAAGAAACGTCCTGGGCGCGCGGCTTCGACTTCGACCCGGAAATTGCGGTACGTCTTTGTTGGGCCGGCCTCCGGCCCATCTCCGTGGACACCCCCGTCCGTTATCACGACCTGCGAAAGGGCGGCGTTTCCCACTTCCATTATTTCAGGGATAATCTGCTGCTGACTTGGTTGCACTTCCGCCTTGTCCCGGAAATGATCCTCCGAAAGCTCGGAAAGTTTTTTCAGTGATACAATTCAAAATACAATTCCTCTTCTCCATGAGCCTCCTTCTCTCGGCGGGATTGATCGCCTTGACCGGCGCGGAAGCGGGGCAGGGGCCCGCTGCGTCGAAGGGCGAGGGCTTGAGGGAAATAGCTCCAGACAACATACCGAAGTGGCTGCGGAAACTTCGCAGGGAGGTCGCGGATATGGAGCAGACGCTTTTCCGCTTCGAGGAGACACGGACCAGTCGTATCAGCGCCCGGGAACGTGTGTTTGAAGGCGTGGTCGAGCGCGAGGGGGCCGAGCGGTTGATCCTGTACTACCACAAGCCGGACCGTGTAACAATTACCATGGAAGAGGACGAAGTAAGCATGCAGCGCGAAGGGAAGCGCCGGAGGTCGCGCGATATCGATCCGGAACACGGCCGGGTGTTAAGGGCTTGCTTCGCGCTGAACCTGTCCGTCCTCCTCGAACACGCCGAGGTCTCGGCGCAAGGCGATCTTGAGGCCTGGACGATCCGGGCGGAGCCCGATTCGTTGCGGGAAATCAAATCGCTCACCCTATCGGGCGAAGGCAGCTTGCTCCGGACCCTGGAGGTGGATGCGGGCGGAGGATCACGACGTCGTTTCAGCTTCGAGCCTGTTTCCGTTGATGCGGTTGCTCCGCAGGCAGGGGGTGCGGAATGATGGCAAACAAGGAAACCGCGGCTGCCAACAGGCCCTCGAAAAAAGCAAGGCGGCGGGCATGGCCCGGCATCGCCTTGCTTGTGCTTATGAGCCTGCCGCTGCTCTATTTGCTTGCCTGTGGAGAGGAATTTTTCAAGCGGAACCTGGAAACCGATCCCACGCGCTTGCTTCCCTCCGGCGGGCGCGAGCGGGCCGGTGTCGACGCGCAGATTTTTATGGCCCGGAAAATGGCTCGCCTGGCGCTCGTTTATTTTCCTGAAAACAGTAACACCCCCGCCGTCGAACAAAAACGGGAGTTTATGAAACAAGCCGCGCGCTCGGAGTTGTTCCGGGACGTTATCGACCTGGGCGACAACGAGTGGATGGAGAGCCTGCTGATTGATTTGCGTGAGTTCCGGTTGCCCCTGCTGTTCCCTCTCTGGCTGGAGGCGCAGCGCGAGGCCTGGGACGGCGAGGGCGCTTTCGGTGATTTTGCCGCGCAACAAGCGGCCCGAAAACTCGATGCCTGGCTGGACCGCGGAAGCAGTTTCATTTGGGACGAGTGGCTTCCTTCCGACCCGTTGCTCCTTCTTCCGGGTGCTTTGGAGGAGGCTTCCATTATGTCCGATTTTCGGCGGAAGGATAAAAGCGCTTCGAATCTGGTCTGGCTTTGGTTGGATTCCGATGTTTTTTCCTCCGGCTACCGCTCGGATGTAGAGGCATTTTTCGAGGCACAGGGCGAAGCGTTCGACTTTCTGGTAACGGGCGCCTTTCGCTTTGCGGGAGCCGGGGAACGCCAGGTGCGGGGCGAACTCACCCTGCTGGCCGGCGTGACCACGGTCGCGCTGTTACTGCTTGTATTCTATTTTCTGAGACGCCCCGGCAAGCTGATCCCCGTCGTGCTGAACCTGACCTTCTCGTTTTCCGCGGCCTTGGCGCTGGCAGGATTTATTTTCGATCGCATCCATCTGGTGTCCTTTATCTTTTCCCTGCTGTTCGGCGGACTGGCCGTGGATTACACGCTCCATGTCCTGTTGAAAAAGGAATCCCTTCGACTCCCATCCTATCGGCGGACCTTGCGCGCGATCGCACGTCCCTTGCTCGGCATCGGACTGACCACCGCGCTCGGGTTCCTCGTTCTTGTCTGGCAGGGCGTGCCGGTTTTGCGGCAGATGGGCGTACTCGTCTCATGCGGCATTGCGTTTTCCCTCTGCTTCAATCTGGTCTATTTCCCGACCGTCGACGCACTTCGCCCGGCCGCACGTGCCGAAGCCGCAACCGGTCGCCTGGACTGGATGTTTCCATATGCGCTCGCGCGCATCTTGTCAATTGCGCTCCTGCTGCTGGCTGCGGCCGGCCTGCTGCTTGTGCCGGGGATCAGGGTGCAGGACGATATTGCGGACCTTCGCTCGCCGCTACCCGAGCTGATGGACAAGGACCGTCGTGTGCGCGCAGCCGCCGGCGCCGAGGGCATGGAACATGCCTACCTCGCGGTTGCGCCAAAACGGGATGCGAATATCCGTTCCCTCCGCGCGCTGACCGCAGGGGAAAACACGGAGGCTTCCTCGCTCGGACATCTCGCCGGCGTCTTTCCCACCCGGGAAGAATATGAGCAGGCCCGGCGGTTTCTAAAGAAATATCCCGACTGGGAGGAGCGGCTCGGGCGCGCGCTCGAGGCGACCGATTTTGAGCCGGATGCTTTTGCGCCGTTTTGGGAGGCTTTTGCGGAATACCGGGAACGTATACATAATATGGATATGAAAGAAATTGCCGGAGAGTTGGAAGCGACCTTGCGCGGCCCCGCGAGGTTTTTGTTGTCGCGGCAGGGTGACCGGTTTGTCTTTGGGGCGCTCGGCGCTTCTTCTCTCGATCCCGATCGTCTTCCGCCCCACATACAAGCGTTGGATTACGGAGGAGCCATCTCCTCGGTAATCAATGAATACCGCAAACACGCCACGGGCGCCTTCGCTTTGGCGGCCTTGATCCTGGCGCTGGTCCCGCTGTTTTTTTACAGTCCCCGATACGGGTGGCGGATTACCGCGCTCGCGACGATTGCCGTGGCCGGGGCGCTGCCGATCCTTGTCGCGGTGTTCGGAACATTGACCCTGTTTCACCTGGCCGGACTGCTTGTGGGCGCCTGTTTGGCCATGGATTACGCGTTTTTCGCAGTCGGTTCGGCCCACGCGGAGAGCCCGGGTTCCATTCGTCTTGCGGCGTTTTCCACCTTTACGGTCGCCGCGATTCTCGGATGCTCCACCATCCCCGCTGTCGCAGCTACCAGTCTTTCCATTGCGTCCACCGTGGCCCTCGGATACCTTGGCGCGGAATGCTATGTTGCGCGACAAAACCGTATGGCGAAGCATTCATCCGCCACGCCGGAAGCGTCCATGAACTGAATGCATGTGGCAACCCATGTTCGAGATACGGTCAGGATGTATGCAACGTGACTCCTGAGGAATTACAATGAAAGCAGTCATTCAAGTTCCCGAATTGCCGCACGGCGATGAGTTGCGCTTTATCGAACGCATAATCGCATTCGAACAGGATCATCTTCGGTGCGCCGTGCGTCATCCGCTTCCGGAAGCGGTTCGGGGGCCGCGCGTGCCGTCCTGGTGGGGCGTGGAAATTGCGGCGCAAGCTGCGGGAATCCTGCTGGCTCTGAAAAATAACGGCAGCACGCAGGGCGTTGACGGACGCCTCGTTCAAATTCGCAGTATTCGACTCTCCGGTTCCACCTTGCCTGTGGCGGCAAGGCTGGAAGTTTCAACGGAACTGAAATCCTCCGCGTCGTTCGGATTAAATCTTTTTGATTGCCGGATCCGGCTTGCCGAAACGGACGAGGAGGTGTTGAAAGCAATGCTCAATCTGCTTGTAATGGCATCGTGACGGAAAAACTGCTCAAATATTGGGACCGCATGGTTCTAAACGAGCCCGGAAGGGTCATTCTCCGGGATGCCGGAACGGGCGCATCGTGGACGCCCGTTGATATCGATGCGGCTGCGGCGGTATTTTCGCGGGAGTTCGGGTCGGTGCGCCCGGGGCATGTGGTTGCGTTTCAATTGCCGAACGGCCCCGATTGGATCGCCTGCTTCCTTGCAATTCTCAGGCAGGGAGCCGTGGGCCTGCCACTTGACCCCGGTTGCACGGAACCGTATGCACGCAAGCTGGCGGTCGACGCGGGGGCGGCGCTCTCGCTTCGTCACACCGCTTCCGGCATGCGGTCCGAGCGCTTGCGCGATCCCCGGAAAAAGTCTTCCGCGCTTTGCCTGGGCAAGTTGACCTCGGGCAGTACGGGGCAAGCAAAAGTATGCTTTTTCCGGGACGAGGAGATCCTTGCGGATGGCAGGAATGTTGTCGCCACGATGGGGATACGGAAGTCGGATGTGAATTTCGGCCATATACCGTTCGGCCATTCCTACGGGATCGGCAACCTGGTCGCGCCGCTTTTTCTGCACGGGATACCCGTCATCGCTTCAAGTGACTCCATCCCGCGGGCGATCTGGCGCGCGTTGAGCGAGGGTGGGGCAACCGTCCTGCCCACAGTGCCCGGCATGTTGCAAGCGGTGGCGGCGCTCGATTTACCCCCCGCGCCGTCACTTCGTCTTGTTATTTCCGCGGGATCCCGGCTTGACCCCGAACTCGCGGTGAACTTTCGGAAGCAATATGGCTTGCCGGTTCATAATTTTCTCGGTTCTTCGGAGACGGGGGGGATTGCTTACGACCGGACCGGGGAGTTTTCGGAAGAAGGATCCGGGGCGGTTGGCCCGCCGATGGACGGCGTTCGCTGGTCGATTACCGCAACCGGGCGCCTGCTGGTCGGCGGGCCCGCGGTATTTACGCATGGGAACCGCCGGACCAGGAACGGCGTCGGGCATTTCCTGCTACGCGACAAGGCAAGCATCGGGCCGAAGGGCGAACTGATCCTTGGCGGACGGGTGGGGAAAATCATGAAAATCGCGGGGAAACGGGTAGACCTGGGAACCTTTGAGCAACGCTGTCGACAGCATCCCGCGATTCGGGACTGTGTCGCCGCGCCGCTTCAGGAGGACCGTCATTTTGGAGCCCTGTTTGTGGTTCGAGGGGAGGATTTCGATCCGCAGGCATGGGTGCGCGGCGAGTTTCCGCAGTGGCTCATACCCCGGCGTATGCGTATTGTATCGAAAATGCCAATGGATGCTCGTGGGAAAACAACGTTGGAAGTCGTACGCAAGGCTTTGGAAACCCCTGCCAAAAAATCTTGAGTCCGCTCCTTTCCGCCGCAATTCTTGCGGGCTTTATATCAGCAACCCTTAACCCTATATACGATTATGTTACATCCTTGTTTTTCCAAACGTCTATTTCCCGCATGTTCGCTCATTGCCGGCGTGTTTTTTATGGTCGGCTGTCAGACCCATGAAAACTACGAGCGTGCCGAAAGGGGGGACACAACAACAACGATTTCCGTGCCCGATGCGGTGCCCGCGGATGATGCGCGTGCTGTTGTGGTGAAGAGCCTGGTCCGTCGCGGCTGGGAGGTCGAGGATCCCTCCAGTGAAATCATCAATGCAAAGTTGTATCACCGTGACATTGAGGCCGAACTGGAAATCGAAGTAAACTCGGACGAAATCGTTATGGAGTCGGACTCTCAGGATGTGGAAGGCGTTCCCCTCGTGCCCGTTCGTTGGATGAATTACCTGGAAAAGGATATCAACGAACGTCTCGCCATGGCGGCGGTGTCGGATTGAGCCGTTCGCGCTTCCTGACCGACTCGCGGCATGAGTGATGTAAACCCGGAGGAGGTAAGGCTGGAATTCGGCGCCGAATCCAGTGGCTACAGCCTGAGGAATAAATGCCTGTGGCTCCACGTCGGGCTGCCCTGCCTGAGTATGCCCGCTTGCGGGCTCGTCTTTCGCAAAGGGATCCGGGTGTCATTCGAGAGCGAGCGCGTTCTGTTTGGCGAAGCCGGAAGTAGCGGCCTTTTGTTCGGGTTTTTGCAGGGGGAGGGCGGGACCTCGCTGTCCGCGGAAGTTGAAACGCTTTATCGGCGAATGCTCGAATATACAGCCGGGGCGCATTTGGTCCGGGCCTGGAATATTATCCCCGGCATCAATCGGAGCGATTCGGGGGAGCCACGCTATTGGCGTTTCAACCGGGGGAGGCAACGTGCTTTCGAAGGTTTTTTTGCGGGAGAGGACTGGCGAAAACGGCTTCCTGCCGCTTCGGCGGTCGGGGGCGCTACGGATCAGCCCGCCACTGTCTTTTTCCTCGCCGCAAAGACCGCCACTCCCGCCCACCACGAAAATCCGAGACAGGTGCCCGCCTACCGGTATCCCGGCGAATACGGGCCCGAAGCCCCCGGTTTTGCCCGATGCACAACCGTCCGGCTCGCTGGTGATGCCGGCGCCCCCGTTTTTGCCGCGGGTACGTCCGCCGTAGTCGGGCATGAAAGCGTGGGGGCGGGCGACTTCGATGCGCAAGTTCAAGCCGCATGGGAAAACCTTTCCGTGTTGTCGGGAGCTCTGGGCTTCGATGGTGTTTTTCATTCGGACACCCCGGCGCGCCGCATATTTATTGCGTATTTGCGGCGGGTGAATGACCTGCATGCAGCCCGCAGCTTTCTCGAATCAAAGTTGGATCCGGACACCGACCGGCTGGTATGCCTGCAGGCGGACATCTGCCGCCCCGAACTGGACTTTGAGGTTGAAGTAACATGTCTGCCGCGGGAGTGGGTCACCTGATGGAGACGTTTCGCGAGCTTCTGCTTTCGGTGGCCGCGCACAATCCTTTCTGGGCCTTGCTGGCGCTCGCCCTGCTGCCCGGCATCGGGTTTCCCGTCACGCCCTTGCTGCTTGTGTGCGGCGCCTGGGGAGCGGGTGTCGGGATACCGGTCGGCATCCTGGGGCTGGCCATGAATACGACATGGGTGTATTTTACAGGACATGCCGCTGGCCCCGCTTGGATTGAACGGCTGCCCTTTTCCGACCGGCTCCCGCGACAACGGGCGGGGGGTGGCGCCGCCTGGAAGATTACGCTTTTTGTGCGGCTGTTGCCCGGCGTTCCCTTGTTTGTCCAGACCCTGTTCCTCGGCGCCTTGCGGGTGCGATTTGTTTCATGCCTGGTCGTAACAACCCTATACCAGGCCATTTGGGTGGTTGCGCTTGTTACCGCAGGCGTCGGCATCCTCGAACAACATACACGCGTACTGTTAGGTGCGTTTTTCATCGTACTGTTTTATATGCTGCTTAAGTATTTTTTCTACCGCTTGCGTAAGCGCAAAAAGGGCTTGGCTTCGGGCAATTAAACGGATAATCTTCAACTATGATACAACGTATATTGGGCAAGACGGGAATGGAAGTGAGTGTCG
>JBKGYB010000025.1:0-15073 GCA_046546295.1 Opitutales bacterium
GAATAGGGCATGGGGGAGTCCATTAAAAATTTTCCGCGCGAAAAACGCAGCAATTTATGGATAAGGGACTAATGTGATACCAGAGCTCATTCCAGTCTCTTGTTGCATATCCCGGCTCCGCCGGTGGCGGCGCTGACGTCTTACCCATAAAGTCTCGCATCGCTCGCATCGCATAAAACATAAGAGCGACTAACTCGGTTTATAAGAAAAAACCATTAATAGACCTAATTGTAAATTTCTTTTTGATCAAGTTAACTTATAGGGTAGAGTGATGGTGTTTTGGTTAATGGTTAGTGGGTGGTAGTGTTGGAGAGTAGGGGTTAGGCCCGGGTGTTTGAAGAGGCGCCCGGGCCTTTTTCGTGGATTCCGCGCCCGAAATATTTTTGAAATGCGAGCTACGAATCAACCGCTATACGAATGGGCCTTTCCTTCGTGAAAAAGGGTGAGGCGGTTGCCTTTCCCGGCGCTTGTGTTTGCTTCTACGCGGCCTATGACTTGTGCTTGGACGCCAAAGGCCGCGCTTTCCGCGATAATGGCATCCGCCGATTCGGGGGTACAAAAAATTTCCATCCGGTGCCCCATATTATAGACGCGAAACATTTCTTCGTCGCTGGTTCCACTGGCTTTTCGGATGGCTTGGAATATGGGGGGAACAGGCAGGAGATTGTCTTTTATAAAGTGCAGGTCTTTGCCGAAGCGCAGGCACTTGGTTTGTCCACCGCCTGAGCAATGCACCAGCCCATGCACGGCTTCTTTGTGATTTTCAAGGACTTGCCGTATGATGGGCGCGTAGGTTCGGGTCGGGCTGAGGAGCGCTTCACCGACGGTCAATTCGGAGTCGGGCAGGGGGTCCTCCATTTTATAGGGGCCGCAGTAGAGATACTCCGGGTTGGTGCGGGTATCGCAGGTTTCCGGGTAAGTTTCGAGGTAGTGCTTGCCGAGCAGGTCGTGACGCGCGCTTGTCAGGCCATTGCTGCCGATCCCTGAGTTGGGGGACTTTTCATAATTGGCTTGGCCGGCTGAGGCGAGGCCGACGATAACCAAACCGGGCCGCAGTCCTGTGTTGTCGATCACATCCGAGCGGTTCATCACGGCCACGGCGCAGGAGTCGACCGTTACCGTGCCGGTCAGGTCGCCGACGTCGGCCGTTTCCCCGCCGCCGCCTTGTATGCCGATGTTCAGTTCACGCAGCTCCGCAAGGAAGGCTTCCGTCCCTCCGATGATCTCTGCGAGCGCTTCGCCGGGGATAGCGCGTGCGTTGCGGTTGATGGTGCCGGATATAAGGATGCCGTTCGTTACGCCCACACACAGCAGGTCATCGAGGTTCATGACAACGCTGTCCTGGGCGGTTTTCCGGAAAGCGGTGGGGTCGCCTGTTTCGCGGTAGTGCAAGTAAGCGAGCGTGGACTTGGTGCCTGAGCCGTCGGCGTGGATGATCGCGCACTTGTCTGGGTCGCCGGTCAATACATCGGGGCCGATCTTGCAAAATGCGCCGGGAAAAAGTCCGGCATCGAGGGAGTCGACGACTGCATGGACCTCGGATTTTGAGGAGGAGACGCCGCGTTGTGAATACCTGTCGGGTTGATGGCTCATTCTTTTGGTTTGTTCGTCTATTGATTGTAGTTCATTGGCAACCCGTCGTTTGCATCGTGTCCGGCGGCTGCTAAACAACAGTAGGTTGCGGTGGTTCCAGGGCGACGATGCGGGCCATGATGCGTCGGGATGCTTCGAGGTAGCGTTCCGGGTGCTCTTTGCCCGGATCAATGTTGTCCCTGTGAAGTGGGGAGCCGTAGCTCACGTGGATGGGCTGTCCGGGGCGCGGTAGCATGCAGTGGCGCCCGAAAGTTTCGTAGGTGCCGAATATGCGGGTGGGCACGACGGTTGCGCCCGTTTTGCAGGCGATCATGCCGGCGCCGGGCTTCGGGCTCATTGGTTTGCCGTCATATGAGCGAGTGCCTTCGGGGTAAATGGCGACCACGCCCTCGCGTTGAAGAGCCCGGAAAATGCTTTTCAGGGATTTAACATCGGCGTGTTCCCGGGCTACGGGAATGACTTCAAGGTTTTCGAGCAGGCGTCCGAAGGGGCCGCGGAACAGGGTGTCGCGGGCAAAATAATGGATCTGACGGGGGAAGACGGCTCCGATCGCGGGGGGATCGTAAAAACTTACGTGATTGGCGGCGAGGATCAGGCCGCCCTCCTCGGGTATGTTTTCGAGGCCTGATACAGTGAACTCATGTAAATTGTCAAAGTACCAGGCCACAAGATCGCGGCATTTTCGGTAGATGGGGGTCATGATTCGCTGCTTCCCGAAGTTTCCGTTTCGTCTTTAACGATGGCGCAAATTTTGTCCACGACCTCCTGCAGTGGAAGTGGGGCGGTATCAATGCGAATGGCGCCTTCGGGGCAGACAAGGGGCGCGTGTTTCCGTCCGGAATCGGATTCGTCGCGTTCTGCTATGGAATCGGTTTGCCCTTCTTGCAGCCGCCGTGCTCTCCGGGTGGCCTCGTCGGCAAAGAGAAAAAAACGGAAATCGGCATCCGGAAAAATAACGGAGCCGATATCGCGGCCCTCTACAACAAGGCCGCGGAACCCGTGTTCCCGTGCAACTTCAGCCTGTTTGCGTTGATAGTTGAAAAGGGATTCCCGGACCGCCTGGTTGGCGGCAAAGCGGGAAACGGTTCGATTGACTTCCGGCGAGCGAATATCGGCGTTTTCGGGTGGCTTGCCATTGATACAAAGCATTGCGCTCCGTTCCTCAATTTGCGTGTCGAAGCGCAGGTCTTGCAGGCGCGCCCTCAAGACGTTGTCATCCTCCGGGTCGAGGCCTTTGAGCAGGAGGGCATGCGTCAGGGTCCGGTAGTGGGCGCCGGTATCGACATGCATCAGATTCAGCCGTTTGGCGATTTCGCGGGCGGTGCTGGATTTGCCGCTGGCGGCGCCGCCGTCGATGCTGATAATTCGGAATCCGGAGTGGTCGTTCATAAGGTCGATTGTATTTTGGGACATTCTTTCCGGCATGGAATTATTTTGCAAGACGTTGTAAGCGTGATGGGATGTCCGGTGGTTCAATCCTTGGTTGTGGGTTTTTCGGTGAGGCGTGGGTCCGCGAGGCGCTCGAAAAAATCCGGAAAGGTTTTGTTGCAGCAGCCGGGATTCTTGATGGCCAGCCAGGGCTGACCGTTGTTCAGGAGATCGCAGGTTCCGAGGATGGCGAAACTCATGGCGAATCGGTGGTCTTCGTAAGTTTCGATTTCAATGGGACGCCCCGTATGGTAGGCATGATAGGCCCGGTTGCGCAGTTCGTTGGGTTTGGGCTGGATGGTGAGGGCGTCTTCCTCCTCCTGGACGAGTTGTCCGAGCCGGGCGAGCTGAGTGGCCATGCCGGCGATACGGTCGGTTTCCTGATGCCGGGTGTGGCCGATTCCGGTGATCCGGACGGAGCCGCCAAGGAGAGGGGCTATTGCCGCATAGGTCAAAAAGGTGTCGGAGAACGGCTCGAAATTGATTTCACGGTGGTCGCCTTTGACAGGCCCGTTTTCCGGGCCATGGACGTCCCATCCGCTGCCGGTGCTATCGACGCGGAGGCCGTGGTGAGCGAGTGCTTCCGCGAAGGATGCGTCCCCTTGTAAGGGTTGTCCGCCGATACGCGGAAGGTTGAGACGGCCGCCGTGAAGCAGTGTCAGGGCGAGGAAGTAGCTCGCAGCCGAGAGATCCGGTTCGATGGTATAGACGCCGCCGGCCGGTGGCCGGTAGCGTACGGGCGGGAGGATGTAGGCGCCTTTTTCATCCGGTCCGAGCGGGGCCGCGCCAAAGGCTTCCCGCACCTTGCCTGTAATGGCGACGTAGGCCGGCCGGACTTCGGGGCAGACGATTTCGATGGCCCCTTCTCCGGCTGGGGCTGCCAGCAGGAGAGCGGAGAGAATCTGACTGCTTGCCCGTGCATCGACTTCGGCCCGTCCTTTCCGGTAGCCTTTTGTGTGGATCGTGAAGGGCAACCGGTCCGGCTCGCCGTGGAATTCGAAACGGGCGGCATCCAGTTGTTCGAGCGCACGGATCAGTCCCGCCATGGGACGCTTCTCCATGGCGGCATCACAGTTCAGTCGATAGCTGCCGGCCTGTCGGAGCGCGAGCATAGCGGTCAGAAACCGTGCGCTTGTTCCGGCATTGCCAACGTGCAGGGAAGCGGCAGGGGCGGGAATATTTCCGGCTTGGCCGCTTAGGCTCACGCTTGCTGAGGATTCGTCGCAGTCGATCCCGAAACCCAGCCGGCGGAGACTGTCGAGCATGATGCGCGTGTCCCGGCTGAAGAGGACGCCTTCCAAGCGGGTATTGCCTTCGGCAAGCGCGGCGAGGACAAGCGCACGGTTGGTGATACTCTTTGAACCGGGCAGCGGGAGGATCCCTTGAAGCGGGCGCCGGAAGGGCTGGACGGGGAGCGGATCGGGCATGGCGGGAAATATCGGCTGCGTCGGGGGAGGCAAGAGGCGCCGGCTGCGCCGGGAAAAACGGGTGTTCGGTGTTCGGCGGGCTGATCAACGCCAGGCCGCGTGGCGGGTGACAGGATTAAGGTTTATGCTTACGTGTATACTAGCAGCCGTCGGAGTTGGGCAATCGAAATCCACGCCGTTGGCAATTCCACACACGGTATTTTTATTTATATTTGCAAGTTGTTGTTTTCTTGGGGCAGCACAGCCATCCTGGCTGTGACTGGGTTTGGCGACAGGCTGGAAGCCTGTGTTACCTCTTGGGGCAGCACAGCCATCCTGGCTGTGACTGGGTTTGGCGACAGGCTGGAAGCCTGTGTTACCTCTTGGGGCAGCACAGCCATCCTGGCTGTTTTTTCTGATTTAACAGGCTGGAAGCCTGTGCGCCGGGATGTCCGGACTTTACCCTTTTGCGCAAGGCGCAAAATCAGGTCACGGGCTCGTCAAGCTTCCGACGAAAATCCCGGGCCTGCCGCAAAAAAGCTTCCACCGTTGCGGTATCGTTGTTTTGCAACGCGGCTCTACAGCTCCGCAAAGTATTTTCAAACGCATTGAGGGCATGCAGTATTTCGGATCGGTTTTCGCTGAGGATCTGTGACCATAGACTCGGGTCCCCTGCCGCGATGCGCGTGCTGTCGCGGAGGCCGCCACCGGCGAGCAAGGGCCATTTCGGGTCTTTGTTCGAGAGGTCGTGACAGAGGGCCGAAGCCAGAAGATGAGGGAGATGACTTATGCGCGCTACAATGGCGTCGTGCTCTTCCGGCGACATCTCTGTCACGCGCATGCCGATGGCTTCCCAGAATTTCCGCAAGCGCTCCGAAGCTACGGCAGGTGAGGGGGCAAGCGGGGTGATCAGACAGGCGGCTCCTTCGAAAAGATCCGGACGGGCGTGGTTTTTACCCGTCCGCTCGGAGCCCGCCATGGGGTGTGACCCGATGAACCTGGTTGGTCCGCGCAAAGTGGCGGCGGCTTCGTTGCAAATATGCGCTTTTGTGCTTCCGACATCCGTCACCAGAGCGTCCTCCCGCAGTTCGGGGGCGATGCGCTGGAGAAGCGGGATGATTGTCGCTACGGGGGTGCAGAGAACAACGGCATCGGCTTCGCGGGCCGCCGCTTCCGGGGTGTCGTATGCCGCATCGCACCAGGTCTCCCGCAGGCATTCCTCGCGCGTCTCTTGCCTCCTGGACCAGATGCCGACACGATGGGCCAACCCGCGCGCCTTTGCGGCCATGCCCAGCGATGCGCCGAGGAGGCCCGGGCCGATTATGGTGAGTTGCTCAAACATCCTAATGAGGTGAAACTTTTTTTGTGCTTTAAAGTCGAGATAGAAATGCACCC
Source organism: Opitutales bacterium (assembly GCA_046546295.1). Taxonomy (GTDB): domain Bacteria; phylum Verrucomicrobiota; class Verrucomicrobiia; order Opitutales; family Coraliomargaritaceae; genus JBKGYB01. The sequence goes on from JBKGYB010000025.1 coordinate 5,823, forward strand.
GCCTTGCATCCTTTTGTCTTGCGACAATTGGAACGGCGAGGCATATGGTGAGAGTCACGCCTTATCCACCGGTATTATGGCTGTTTTTAAAAAAAAGAAACATTTCTCCCGCGGGCGTTTGCCCCATGAAAAGAGCAGGCTGCGGAAAGTCCTCATAACTTTCGGTATTGTGGTCCTGTGTGCGCTGGTACTGGGCGGATTCTGGTTTCTGGCCCAGCTTGGCCCGAGCGCTCCGGGAAGCGGGTCATCACGCCCCGTGGATTCCCGGATAGACGAGGAGGTTCGAGAGTTGAAGGAGAAAAGCAACACGCTGGAAGAGGAATTTGAACAAATCGCCGACTCCGAAGATCCGGGGCCTGAGGCCATTGAGTTATTGAAGCGCGCCTTGGAGTTGCAGGAGGAATATCTGGACAAGGTGACCGCATACGATGGGGCGGCAAAGCAGAGATACCGCGAACTTAAAGAACGCTACCATGAAGCGGCCTCGCGCCCGCTGATGGCGGAAAGCCTGGAGTTGCAGGAGGATGCCGAAGATTTGGCGGACGCGGGCAAATTGAAAGAGGCAGGCGAACAGTACAGCGAAGCTTTGGAACTTCAGAATACAATCAATCAAGAATATTCGCTGAGCAGCGCCCGTGACGCCGGCCGTGCGATCCGTTTGGAGCGAAGGGCGCGTTATCTTTTGGCGGAGCCGCTTTACGAGCGGAGCGTTGAGCTCGAAGAAAAAGCGGACCGGTTGCTCGAAGCGGGCAAAAGGGAAGAGGCGGAAGAGGCGCTGCAAGGAGCGGTTGATCGGCAGGCCCGGATTAACCGGGAATTTCGCGGAACTTCCTATGCGAATGCGGCGCGCCTGCAGCAGTTAAAAGAGAAACAGGTGAAGAGTCAGTCGGGGCAAAAAACCCGGGAAATTGAAGCGATTATCGAATCGGCCGACAGGTCCAGAGTGGAAGGCAAGAGGTTCGAAGCCGCTGAGCTGTACCGTAAAGCGGCGCGTTTGCAGCGGCGGCTTAACGAACGCTATCCCGGGAGTTCGCATGCGTCGACGGCTCTGCTCAATGAATTGGAACGTAAAAGCCAGACGGCGGAAAGCTTTGAACTGGGACTTGCGATTGAGCGCAAGCATGAGCGGTTGAAGCGGCTTTTACATGAAAGACGGGCGAACAAGGCGATGGAATTCGTCGTGGAGCTGCGAAACGATCTTCGACAAATGGAAACGGAATATCCGGAAAGTTCCCTCAACGACGAAGATTTGCAGGCAAAAATGGATTTCCTGCGCCTCGTGCAGAACGATCTCGGTTTTATTCAGGACCGTGTCTACAATGCGGTTCTTTCGGTGCCAACGGCGGAGGACGTGCGGATGTTGAAGACGGAAGTGACGCAAGCGTTGTACGAGCTGATTATGAGGAAAAATCCGAGTCGTAATGCCGGCGCCACGTTGCCGGTTGATTCCGTCAGCTGGGTGGAGGCGGATAATTTTTGCGAACGTTTGTCATGGATCTTAGGCAAGCCCGTACGGTTGCCCATGGAAAAAGAGTTTCGGATTGCGATTGGGGATGCCCCCCGTTTTTCCGAGCTCGGTGATTATGCTTGGAGCACGGAAAACAGTCCGGGAGCGGCGCGACCGGTCGGACAAAAAAAGCCCATGGAAACCGGGTTTTATGATTTGCTGGGGAATGTCAGTGAATGGGTGGAGAGCGAAGATCGCTTTGAAATGGAAGCAGCGATGAATATGGGCGGCCACGTGCAAGACCGCTTGGAGGTAATCAGCTCAATCCCCGCGCGTGAAACAAATCGCTCTGAACGCAGTCGTATGATCGGGTTTCGCTTCGTAATGGAAGAGAATTAGAAGAAAGCCGATTTGGTTTGCAACCGAACGCGTGTTATTATACAATTACGCGGCTTCCGAATACCCCTTATATGCAAAAACCAGACAAACGGGGTGACAAAGATGCGGTCGAGCGAAAAGCCGAGCGTGTGCGGTGGATCCTTTATTTCCTGATCGGGTTCTTTATGATCCTTCCGTGGGTAGTGTTATGGGTTTCGGGGGCGTTTCGCCTGTAGCTCCGGGAATCCATCTTAAAAAAACGACGAACCTGTTCATTTAATGAAAAAAACGCTTTTTATTTTCCGGATCTTTTTCCTTCTTATGAGCGCTTTCGGGTGCGTTCTGCTTTGGTATGCCGTCGATGACTGGGAGTTGTTTCCGGTCCTGTTTATAGGCATGAGCATAGCTCTGCTCGTTATCCTGACGGATAAGTTGCTGAAGGGGTTTTCATTGCGGGGTCTTTCGGCGATAACCTTTGGTTTGCTCGTGGGATCCCTGATCGCCTATTTGCTTGCGAATTCCCCCTTGTTCGAACCTCTGGAGAGCGATCCGGCGATGGCTGAAACCCTCTACCTCTCACGTCTGGTCCTTTACATCATTGCCATGTACCTCGCCACGGTTGTCGCTCTGCGTGGAAAAGACGAATTCAATCTCGTTATTCCTTATGTTCGCTTCAGCCCGGAAAACGTCGATACACCCCTGGCGGTGGTTGATACAAGCGCCTTGATTGACGGGCGGATAGAAGCCATCTGCGAGAGCAAATGGCTGGGATATGCATTGATGTTTCCGCGGTTCGTTCTCAATGAGCTCCAGGAAATCGCGGATTCCCCGGATCCCGGGCGCAAGGAGAAAGGCCGCAAGGGCTTGGATGTGTTGAACCGCCTGCGGAAGATGCCGCATGTGGATTTACGCATACATGAAAGCGACGTGCCCGATGCGAAGATGGTGGATTCGAAACTGGTTTTTTTGGCGCAATCCATGAAAGCAAAGTTGCTCACTACGGATTACAACCTTGCGAAGATGGCGGAGTTCCACGGGGTGGAGTGGTTGAACATAACCGCGCTTGTCAAAGCATTGAACCAGGATGTTTCGGTAGGCACGCGATTGGAGGTTCAATTGGTGCGTCCGGGAAAAGAATCCGGACAGGCGGTCGGTTTTCTGCCCGACGGTTCCATGCTGGTGGTCAACAACGGGCGCTCACTGGTCGGCAAGGAAGTGTGCGTTGAAGTGGATTCCGTAGTTCCTTCAGCGGGCGGGAAGATGGTATTTGCGACACCTTGTCTGGAGGAGGGGGCGGAACTAAGCCAAGACGGGCCTTGAGGATTCAGGTTTCCGTGCGTTGTAGCAAGGCTTCGACCGACGGGATATCCTTGATGATTTGGCTGGGGCCGGGCCCGATCCCGATATAACGCGGATTGGGCCGGTGGGCGCTGGTCTTTTTGCCTTCCTCGGCTACCTCGATAACGCTGCGCATGAGCCAGGCGATGTAGTTTTTCGCCGCCTCGGGCAGGTCTTCGAAACGGCGTATTCCGGAGAGATCTTCGCTCCAGCCGGGGAGTGCTTTGTACAGGGGGCGCAGGGTCCGGCGGTAGTTGTCGCAACGCGGCACGTGCCGAACGATCTGTCCGTCCGGGTCGACATAGGCGGTGCATATCTGTAATTCGCCCTGCCAATCCCCATCGTACGTGAGGGCGTCGAGTTTGTTCAGGACAAGGTCCTGATAACCGCCGTAGCGGAGCGCGTCACCCTTTTCCACCGCGTCGAACCAGCCGACCATACGCTGACGTCCGGTGGTGGCGCCGTACTCCAGTTTGCGGAGCCGTTGCCCCAGCGGGTGTTGATGGGGGATTTCCGTCAGGAAAACATGGGTGCCGACCTTGGTGTCGTACGCTTTGCAACAGCCGATGTTATGGATCGGTTGTACGGGAATGCCGGCGGATTGAAAAAACTCCGGGGTGAATGTGTGGGAGGCCGTGACGTTTGGAGGGAACCCGTGACGCTTGTCCAGCCAGAAGGCTTGGCCAAATTCGCCGATGATGTAATCGCCGCGGTCGATCGCGTGCAGCACACGTTCCCGAACATCCGTGATTTGCGGAGCCAGCCGCTGGCCGGCTTCCCAATAGGTATCCACAAGAAAATCGAGGTCGAGGGAGAATGGGGGCTTGCCGGCGGGCAGGAACATGGTGAAGTCGAATTCTTCCGCGTCAAAAGCGCCGCTTTGCAGCAGGGAGTCGTTGGCGAGGGTTTCCGCCTTCGTGAGTTTATCGAAGAAACCGGCCCAGCGCTCCGGGGACACTTGACAGACGTGTTCGATCATACGGAGCGCCCGGTCGACCCGGGTACGGAGCTTGGCGGCAAAGTCTTCTTTTGACCCGAGAAAATCCGCGTAGTGGATTTGAAACTGCCCGACTTCGTCGATGTAGGCGGGTGTAATGCCTCGTCCCGTGGAACCGCGCGGGGGCTCTTCCAGCACATGGACACGGTAATCCTCATAGGCGAGGTCGAGCAAGCGGTGGGTGAGGTCGGATACGAGGCAGCGTTCGTCGATCGCGAGGCGTTCGCGTGTGGGGTAGCCGTGTGCCTCTGCGTAGGCGACTTCCCAGAGAAACTTGCGCGGATCGGCGACAACCCCCGCGCCGATGAGAAGCTCCGGACAATTCAGGTCGGCCACGCCACCGGGCAGGAGGTTGAGTTTCAGGTCGGCCAGAGTGTGGCCCGAGTTGGCCCCTCCATTGATTTTCATGACGGCGGCAACCGCATCCTGACGGCCGGCGCCCGCGCGCAGTTCATCCGCGACTTCAAGAATGACGCGGCCCTTGCCTTCGTCGCCGGTGGAAATTCCGGTGTCCGCGATGAGTTGACTGGTGAATTCTGTAAGCATGGTGAAATTGTTCGGTGTTTGTCGCGCCCCTGCAGCGCTCTTTCGTAGGGGCGCTTTCAAGCGAGGGGCTTCGGCTGCCTATTTTGCGTTTTCGGCGCCCGCATCCGTCGTTTTTACCGTAATGACGTCGTGCGGGGAAGATTCCCTTTGTCCGGCCGGGCTAACCCGTATATAACGGGCTTTGTTGCGGAGCTGCGCTAGATCGGAGGCGCCGAGGTAGCCCATGCCGGATTGAATGCCCCCCACCAGTTCGCCGAGCACGCTGCCGAGCGAACCGACGGATTCTTTGAGGGCTTCGATGCCTTCGGCGGCGGCTTTTGAAGGGGCGTCCTTGGTTTCATGGCCGTAGCGGGCGGCGGAGCCTTCGCTCATCGCCTCCCGGCTCCCCATCCCCCGGTATTGTTTATAGAGTTTGCCGTTGATTTCTATGATTCGTCCGGGGGCTTCGTTACAACCCGCCAGAAGACTGCCGCAGATTACGGCATCCGACAGGGTGAGCGCTTTCACGATATCGCCGGATTTCGCGATGCCGCCGTCCGCAATGGTCGTGACGCCCCGCTTCCGGGCCGCCTTGGAGGCCACATGAAGAGCGGTCATCTGGGGGATCCCGACACCCGCGACATTTCGGGTGGTGCAGATGGAGCCGGGCCCCTGGCCGATTTTTATACAGTCGGCTCCGGCTTCCGCCAGGAAATCAACGCCTTCCCCGCTGGTTACATTGCCTGCGATGAGCGTCAGTTCGGGGAAAGCGCCCCGCAGGAGACGGACGGCCTCCCCAACGGATTTCGAAAAGCCGTGGGCGGTGGAAACAGCGACGGCGTCAATGCCTTCCTCGATGAGTCGGCCGACATGGGTGACAATTCGATCACGGTCCAGTTCACCCTTCGAATTACGGTGGGTATTGACGGCGGCGCCGCACATCAGGCGAAAATGATCGTCGCGGGCGGGTTTCACGGTTTGTCGCGCTTCGGCTTCGATGCGCTCAATGTCACTCACGGTAAAAAGGCCGCGCAAGTGGTCGTCTTTGTCCACCACGAGCAACTTGTGGATGCCCAGGTGTTCGGTGAAAAATTTGTCGGCGGTCTTTATGGGGTCTTTGACAATGTCCTTCTCATTCAATGTATAGACCTCATCGCGTGGCGTCATGGCTTCGGAGACGAAGCGGTCCGCGTAGCGCGGCTTGACGACCCGGCCGGGCAGCAGGCCGAGCAGCTTGTTTGTATCATCCACCACCGGAAACGTACTGAAGCCGAAGCCGCGATCCTGCATGTGCTTAATGACGGCGCCGATTTTCTGCTCCGGTCCGATTTTGATCGGATCCTGTATAAAGCCGTGGATGTGGTTTTTCACACGGGCCACTTCTTTGACCTGTTTGTCGTCCGTCATGTTGTAGTGGATGAGTCCGAGCCCTCCGTTGAGGGCCATTTGAATCGCCATACGCGACTCCGTTACAGTATCCATATCGGCCGAGATAATAGGTATTTGAAGGCGCAGGTTCGGGGTGAGGGCGGTCCCCGGGTTGGTCTCGGCCGGCAGCGTCTCGGAATAAAGCGTGGCCAGCGAGACGTCGTCATAGGTCAGGCCGACGGGCAGGGCGTGTTCAAAAAAACGCTCGGCGGGCAAATAAAATTCTTCGGGTTCGGAGGCGGCGGCTGGGTTCATGTTCCGAATCCATCAAATGATTGCCTTTTCTCAAGCAGAAAAAACAGCCAACCCAGCCATGGGGTAGCACAGGCTTCTAGCCTGTCCCCAGCTCCAGATCCAGTCAAGATGGCCGTGGGGTAGCACAGGCTTCCAGCCTGTCTCTCAAACCCAGCCACAGCCAAGATGGCCGTGCTACCTCATGGAGAGGGCTTCCGTGCAATATATAACCGACGGGACGTTCCTCCAATTCCTTCCCTGCGTGTTCTTCGTGGTGAAAATCAACTCGAAATCGTCGACGCAGGTAACGCGTATCGCGCCGCGCCCGGCTTTGACAGGATGGCTGCCGGCTTCCCGTTTGACGGCCCTTCAAAAAAGCTCTGTGTTGAACTTTGGAGCATTCCCGCGAATATCAGCGAAAAAAATACCAAATGGCGCATAATTTTGACAGTGTAGTGAACTACAAGCCGTATGCCCGCCGGTTTCGCACGCCGCTTCAAACCGCTCGCGGTTTGTGGACGGTGCGCCGCGGTTTTATTGTCCGGATCGAACGGAACGGGCGCGCGGGCTTCGGGGAAGTCGCGCCGCTTCCGGAGTCCGGAACGGAAACCATGCCGGAAGCGGAGGATTGCCTGCGTCGCTTGGCCGAAGGATCCGTATCGTTTGACGATCCGGGCCTGTTTAAAGATCGGCCTTGTTGTGCGTTTGGCGTAAGCGGGGCGATGCGGGACCTTGTCGAGGAGCGCCGTGGAAAATCCCGCCGTTATGAGGTGGCCGCTCTGCTGCCGGCCGGAAACGACATGCTTGAGGCGGCGGCAAGCAAACGCAGGTTGGGTTATCGGGTGTTCAAGTGGAAAATCGGCGTGTTGCCCGCCGACAATGAGCTGCAACTTTTCCGGGCATTGCAGGATATGCTGTCCGGCGGCGAACGGTTGCGCCTGGATGCGAACGGCGGGTTGAGCGAAAAGGATCTTGCGCGCTGGTTGGAGCTGTCAGAAGCAGAGTCCGAAATTCTGGAATTTATTGAACAACCCCTCCCGCCCGGCAAAGAGGGCCGTATGTCGGAAATGGCTGCGGCTTCGGGCGTGCAGATCGCATTGGATGAATCCTTGCACGGACCGGATGGCTGGCGGTGGTTAAAGCCCGGCGCCTGGCCGGGCCCCTTGGTGATAAAGCCCGCACTCGGAGGGGATTGGCGGAAGCAGCTTGAGCGGCTGACGCCGGTGGCCGATCGCCTGGTGTTCTCTTCCGCCTTTGAAACTCCGGTTGGTTTGATCGACACCCTGGCCCTCGCGGATGCGCTTCCCTTATCGTCCCGCGCGTTCGGTTTTGACACGTTGAATGCATTTACGGATGATTTTTCAGAAGCGAGTGCGGCGCCGCGCCTTTCTTCCGACATGGACGGTCTTCTTTCCTCCGGGCAAATATGGAACCAGCTCCACCATTCGACCTGAACGCGCTGAAACGGGATTGGATAGAGGGCGTCTCCGGCGAGTCCTTCCACCGCCGCGTGCGTCGAAGGCTGAACCGCATCCAGCGGGCCGGGCCCGAGGTGCGGTTGCGGGGCGTCTTGCTCGCCGAGAAAGATCCCGTTCGGTTTGCGGCGGCCTTTTTTGCGGCCGTTTATACACGTGTTCCGCTGATACTCGCAAATCCGGCATGGGGAAAAACGGAGTGGGGGGAAGTGCGCAACCAGGTCCGCCCAGCGCTGGTTTTCGGTCACGCCCCGGACTTGTCCTCCGAATCCGGTGACGCGACCAATCCGGAAGCTTCGACCCTGCTTATACCCACGGGCGGAAGCACGGGCGGCGTAAGGTTCGCGGTTCACCGATGGGAGAGTCTAGCCGGGGCATGCGAGGGAATGAAAGAATGGTGGGGTGAGCGGCCCATGCATTTTTGCTGCGTGCTTCCGCTATACCATGTGAGCGGATTGATGCAGTTGCTCCGCGCCTTTCTATCAGGAGGGCGCATCGCCTTTCGGGATTGGAAAAACATGCAGCTGGATAGTTTGAACGATTTTGAAGACGGGGAGTGGTGCTGTTCACTGGTTGCGACCCAATTGCGGCGCTTGCTTGAAGACGGGCAAGGTGTCGCGGATCTTGCCCGGTTTCGCGCGATTTTCGTAGGCGGCAGTGCTTTTCCGGAAACGTTGCTCCGGCAGGCGCGCGAGCATGGCTTGCCTTTGGTGTTGAGCTATGGCCTGACAGAGACAGCCGCGATGGTGACGGCTTTGCCGCCGGAGGATTTTTTGACCCGTCCAACCAGTGCCGGCCAGCCGCTTCCTCATGCCCGGATCGACATCCTCGACGCAGCGGGCGAGCTTTGTCCGAGGGGCCGTGCCGGACGCATTCGGGTGGCCGGGGATTCTCTGTTTTACGGGTATCACGGACGGCATGGAGGCGTAACTCAAGCGGGCTTCGTTACGGACGACGAGGGCTTCTTTGACGCATCCGGGCGCCTGCATGTCTTGGGGCGCATGGATCGTCTTGTAATCAGCGGCGGAGAAAAAATCGACCCGCGCGAAGTGGAGGCGGCCATCCTGAGCGCCGGCGAGGTTGAAGAGGTGCTCGTTGTCGGCCTCCCGGATTCTGAATGGGGGCAAAAACTGGTAGGGTTTTATACGGTCGCGGCCGGGAAAAAGGCGGGCGGCGGGTTGGAAGCCCATTTGCGGGGAATCCTGGCCCCTTACAAGCGCCCCAAGCTCCTCTTGCAGGTATCGGAGCTGCCGCTGAACGACCGCGGCAAGATTGACCACCAACGGATGAAGCAAATGATTGATGACAGCGATTACCAATCCCCGTAGCGACCGGGTTTACCCCGGGATCAGGGGCCGGTATTCGGTGTTCGGTTCCCGTAGCGACCGGGTTTACCCCGGGATCAGTGGTCCCGCCGCCCCGGGAAACA
>JBKGYB010000026.1:0-14971 GCA_046546295.1 Opitutales bacterium
TCCGTCCATCAAATGCTGAATGTAGGACTAAGGTTTAAAGGGGCGCTCACAGCGCATTTGAGGGCGAATGCAACGGGCAATAAGCTCATAAGGGCAGCTAAATCGAAGATTAGCATGTAACATTAATACCGCTAATGAGAAAATTTCCTTTGGATAAAATAAGCTTATGTTAAAGTTTGATGCTGTTTGGTCAGTAACATGAACGCAGCAACGAACAAAAAAGATGAATTTGCCGCATTCTCCGTAAAACACGGTTTGTGTTCGGACGGAGGACCCTGTTCACGCCGGTGCAAAGCTCTCGGCCGGACGCCGACGGAAGACGATTTCACGTCAACAACAAACATATAGGGCAAATGCGGAATATTTTGTCCATAAATCAAAATAAGTAAAACTATGGCTACTGAAATGAAAGATATAGTAAATGCCGTGATCGCAGGGAAGATCGACGAGATCAAAGCCCTTGTGGAACAGGCGCTTAGCGAAGGATTCACTCCTGAAGACATTTCTCTTCAGGGCTTGGTCGTCGGCATGGATGCCGTGGGCGAGCGCTGGAAGAACGACGAAATGTTTATGCCGGAAGTGCTGCGAAGCGCCAAGGCCATGAGCGGAGGAATGGATCTTATTCGCGATCAACTGGCCGATACCGAGAGTCAGGCCGGCACGATGGTGCTCGGAACGGTGGAAGGCGACCTCCACGACATCGGGAAGGATCTGGCCGGCATGATGTTCGAGGGCTCCGGCTACAAGGTGGTGAATCTCGGCGTCGACCAGCCGAGCGAGGTTTTCATCGAGGCCGTCAAGGAACATAAGCCTCAACTGCTCGGAATCTCGGCTTTGCTCACCACGACCATGCCAAGGATGGGTGAGATCATCAATGAACTCAAGGAAGCGGGCATCCGGGACAACGTGGCCGTCATTATCGGGGGCGCTCCGGTGACCGATGATTTCGCGCAGTCCATCGGAGCCGATATTTACGCTCCCAATGCACGCAGCGGCGTGGAGCGGGCGCGGGAATACTTTCAGAGCAAGACCGCCTAGTAGGAGCCTGAGATACGGAAATTTATTTTCGTCGATTCCAATTGTAGAAATGACGGAGCCTGAAGCTCGCGCTGCGATTGCGTGTATCACGCGCAACAAGTGCGTTGCTTCAAGGCTTGGGCTTCGCCTCCCGCGAAGCTTTTCGTCCCAAAACCCATGAAGTATTATGCCTAAAATGAACCAAACCGTAAACCGGACGCCGCAGTTCCGCGTGCTGTCGGACGACCAGATCGAGCGAATCTATTTCGCCGCTCTGGATGTCCTGGAGCGCGAAGGGGCGCTGGTGTACCAAGACGAAGCGCTCGAACTTTTCCGCCAAAGCGATGCCGTGGTCGATTCGGACAAACGAGTGCGGGTGCCGATTACGATGGTGGAACAGGCCATCAAATCCTATCCGCGCAAGATCGCGCTCAAGGGGCGCGACGGAACCCGATCCCTGCATATTCAGAAGGATTCGGCTTCTTTTGGAACCGGTTCGGATCTTCCGTTCTGCTACGACCGGGAAACCGGTGAAAGACGCCGGACCACCCTCGGGGATATACGCAATGCCGGTCGTTTGTGCGACGCTTTGCCCAACATCGACTTTTTCATGAGTCACGGCATTGCGGGCGACGCGCCCCTGCCGGAGACCTATGACCGGCATCAGTTTCTGGCCATGTTGGAAGGATGCACCAAACCGATGGTGCTCACCAGCGTCGATGGCGAAGGGCTGGAAGATCTCTGGCGGATGGCATGCCTGGTTCAGGGAGGAGAAGAGGAATTTCGCCTGAACCCGCTTTTCGTGGCCTACATCGAACCGATTTCACCGTTGAAGAATGATCGGACCGCCGTGGAAAAACTGCTTCTCGCCGCCGAGAAGGGCATTCCGGCCATGTACACGCCGTGCCCGAGCGCGGGGGCGACCGCCCCCGGCACCATGGCCGGCATGCTGGTGCAGTCCCTTGCCGAAACCCTGCTGGCGGTCGTGCTCTGCCACCTGAAGAAACCGGGCATGCCCCTGATCATGGGCGGGGTGACCACAGTGCTCGACATGCGTAAATCGACGTATTCCTACGGCGCCCCCGAGCTTTCCCTGGCATCGGCCGCCAATACCGATATCTCGAAGTGGCTCAACCTGTTGATGTTCAGCACCGGCGGTTGTACCGACGCCAAGGTGGTGGACGAACAGGCCGCCGCCGAAATGACCATGAGTCTGTTCTATGCCTCGCTTTCCGGGGCGAATTTGATTCACGATGTCGGCTATATCGACAGCGGCACCAACGCTTCGCTGGAAGCGCTGGTGCTCAATGATGAAATCATCGGCATGTGCCGCCAGTTCTGCAAAGGCATAAACACCGAGGAGGAATACCTCGCCCTTGATCTGATCGATAAACAGGGACCGGCCGGGGAGTTTTTCACCACCGATCATACCTACCAGCATTGGCGGGAGTGGTTTTTGCCGAAACTGCAGGATCGCTCGGATTGGGAAACCTGGCGCGCCGGCGGTTCCAAGTCCATGTCCGACCGGCTCAACGAACGGACCCAGCATTTACTGGACACTTACGAAACCGAACCCATTCCGGAAGATCTTTACAAAGAAATGAAGGAAATCGTTGCCGCCGCCGACGCCCGCCACTCCGGCTGAACCGGCGGCCTCAACCTGGACTAAATAAAATCAACCATAAAGGAGTTTACTCATGGGATGTACACGAATGAACCTGACTGAAAACCGAACGCCCAGCTTTGAGGTGCTTTCGGAAGATCAGAAGAAAACGATTTTCAACGGCATGATCAAGACCCTCCGGACGACGGGGGCGAATGTGCACCACGAAGGCGTGCGCGAGCTGTTGTATTCCCACGGCTGCGATGTCGATGGCATCCGCGTGCGCATTCCGCCGCAGCTCGTGCTTCAGGCGCTCGCCAGCGCGCCCCCCGCCACCGAGATCTTCTGCTGGGACGGCAATCTGGAAAAGAAGATCCTCATTGAACAGGGTCGCAGTTATTTCGGCCCCGGACCCACGCCTCCGAACTTCATTGATCCCGAGACGCTCGAACGCCGGCCCTATCTGCGCAAAGACGCCACCACGGTGGCCCGGGTCTGCGACGCCCTGCCGAATATCGGGTTCGTGCAATCGCTGGGGTCGATCAACGATGTCACCGGGCCATTGGCCGACATCTATGAATTCGCCGACATGATCCGCAACACCACCACCCCGGTCATGAGCTGGTCCTTCGCCCGCGAGGGGTGCCGGGACCAGCACCGGATGGCGGTTGCCATGGCAGGAGGGGAAAAGAACTTCCAGCGGCGTCCGAACTACATCTTCTACGGAGAACCGATTTCGCCACTTGTGAGCGATTTCCACGCCATCGACAAATGCATGTACTGCGCGGAAAACCGCATTCCCCAGGTTTACAGCCCATGCTCCATTGGCGGGGGCACCGTCCCAGCCACCCATGCGGGGCAACTGGTGGTCGCGCTTTCAGAGTCCATGGTCGGGGTGGTGGCGGCCCAGCTGCGCAACCCGGGCACCTGCATCATTATTGGCGGTGTGCAGTCGATTCTGGACATGCGCCACAGCATCTATTCCTACGGCGCTCCCGAGCTGAGCATTCTCAGCGCGGCCATGACCGAGATGGCCCACTACTGCGGCCTGCCCATGTACTCAACATCGGGCTGCACCGATAGCAAAAAGATGGATGTGCAATCGGCTATGGAGGCCGCTTTTTCCATCAACGCCGCCATGATGAGCGGGGCCAATTTCGTTCACGACAACGGCTATACCGAATCGGGGATCACCGGGGACGTTTTCCAAACAGTGATGGACGACGAACTTATCGGCATGGCGCGGATCATCGAAAACGGCATCGAGGTAACCGAAGAAACCATGGGGGTGGACGTGATCTCCAATGTGGGCCCGAGCGGCCACTATCTCTACGAGGATCATACCATGAAATGGTTCCGGGAGCACTGGTCGCCCACTCTTATGGAGCGGGGCAGTTATGAGGACTGGGTGGCCGAAGGGCAGACCACCATGAAGGACCGCATCCAAGTCAAGACCCGGGATCTCATCGCCAACCACAAAGGACCCTGGGAGAAGGTGCCTGCGGAGGCGAATGAGGCCATCGAGGAAATCCTTAAAGAGGCCGAAGTCCGGGTTGCCCGCGAAGGACCGGCAAAGGAACCCGAATAAGGCCGCTATGAAAGGAACCGTTATCGGCATAGATACGGGAGGCACTTTCACTGATGGCGTGTTGATGAACTTTGCCACGCGGGATGTGCTCTCGTCCGCCAAGGTCTTGACCACGCACCACGATCTCAAAGAAGGAGTGATCGGCGCCTTGGATGCGCTGAATATCGAGGATGTGGACCAGGTCAAGCTCGTGGGAATCAGCAGCACTCTGGCGACCAATTCCATCGCCCAAGGCAACAACCGATCAGTGGGGCTGCTGCTGATTGGTCATGACCGCGAATTGATGGAGGATTTCGGTCTTGATGAAAAACTCGGCACCGGGAGAATCGGATATGTGGCGGGCGGGCATAACGCCAAGGGCGTACCCGCAGCGGACCTGGACGAGGACGCGGTGCGCGCATGGATCGATGAAATTGCGAACGAGGTGGATGCAATCGCCGTCTCCAGTTATTTCAGCCCCCTGAATCCCGGGCACGAACGCCGCGCCGAGGAAATGATTCGCGCCAGATGCCCGTTGCCGGTGGTGCTGGGCCACCAACTATCCACACGGCTCGACTCGGTCAAGCGCGCCGCCACCGCCGCTCTCAACGCCTCGCTGGTGGCGGTAATGCATGAGTTTGTCCATTCCGTGCGCCATTCCCTGCGCGAACATCGCATTAAGGCCCCCCTCATGATCGTGCGGGGCGACGGCACCCTCATGCCGTACGAGGAAGCGGTTCGCAAACCCGTGGAGACCGTACTCTCCGGCCCGGCGGCCAGCGCCAACGGCGCCTGCTTCCTGACCGGCAAGCGGGATATGCTCGTATTGGACATGGGGAGCACCACCACCGATATGGCGCTGGTTGTGGACGGCCGGGTGATCGTCAGCAATGAAGGCGCCCGTGTTGGATCCACCCAGACCTCCGTGGAATCGGCGCGCATCGTCACTTTGTGCGTGGGGTGCGACAGCCGGATCGCGGTGGACCGCGACGGCGCCGTGACCGTGGGGCCGGAAAAAATCATTCCCCTCGCGCTGCTGGCGGCCCGTCAACCCGAAGTTGCCCGCAGGATTGCCGCCTTGGCCGAGCGACCGACGGCGAACTGGAGGCCGACGGATATTGAATACTGGTTCCTCTGCAAAGAACCCGGCGCCTTGGAAATGAACGATCATGAGGCCCGGGTGGTGGAGGTCCTGCGGGAGGGCCCCCGCAACCTGACGGATATTCTGGATGCCTGCGGTCTTTACCATCCCGGCCACATGCAAGCGGATGCGCTCATAAACTCCGGAATCATCGGAACCTCCGCGCTGACACCTTCGGACTTGCTGCATGTGAACGGGACCATGGAGCTCTGGGACGAAGCGGCCGCTCGCCAAGCCGTCCAGGTATTTTGTCACACAACCGGCAAAAATCGTCAGGAGTTTGTCGACGGCGCCCTCGAGCTTGTCGTGCGCATGATCCTGGAGGAGGCGATGATCTTTCTCGCCTGTCAGGATTTGGAGGAAAACAAAATGCCCCACCGCATCGATGGAAAGTGGGGGCGCTGGCTTTTTGAACAGATGATTGAGGGCACAAACCCCTACCTCTCCGTAAACGTGGACAGCCGGTACCCGCTGGTTGGAGTCGGAGCGCCTGCTAAATTTTTCATACACAAGGCCGCCCGCACGCTTTCCGCCCCGTTCATCGCTCCCGCCCATTTCGCAGTGGCCAATGCCGTGGGCGCCGTGTCGGGGTTGGTCATGGAAACGCGGGAAGCCATCGCCTTCGAACGCGAAATCGACGGGACCCGGTGCTGCATCGTGAAGATCGGCGGTGAAACCCACCGCTTCCAGGATTGGGACGAGGCCTGTGACTTCGCTGAAAAACAGAGTTCCCGCGAGGCAAGTCGCGCCGCCCTGGAGGCCGGAGCGGCCAACCCGCAAGTTGAAATGATTCAGCGCGAGGAAGGCGGCCTTCATCGTTTTCTGGCCCGTGCCATGGGCAACCCCCGCCTGTCCGATGACCGCGGGGATGTAGAAATAACAAACGAAATCAAAGGAGATATATTATGCAAATCATAGGTGAATTGATCAACGCAAGCCGGAAGTCGATCCGGAGCGCCATCCAGGAAGGTGATGCGGCCACGATTGCCAAAATTGCCAAACAACAGGTCGAGTGCGGCGCGGACTACGTCGATGTTAACGCCGGGGTTTTTGTCGGCCAGGAGCCCGAATACCTTAAATGGCTGGTTGAGACCGTCCAGGAAGCGGTTGACGCGCCCTGTGCCATTGACAGCCCCGATCCCAAGGCCGTGGAAACCGCCCTCGCCGTCCACAAGGGCACGCCGATCATCAATTCCATTTCCATGGAGAAAGATCGTCACGAGAATCTTCTGCCGATTCTCGCCGGAACCGACCTCAAGGTGATCGCGCTCTGCGTCGAAGACGGGGCCATGCCCGAGACCAAGGAGGACCGCCTGCGCATTGCCGACCGCCTGGTTACGGATCTGGTCAACCACGATGTGCGGATCGAGAATATCTATATCGATCCTCTGGTACAACCGCTGGGCACCACCGATACCTGCGGCAAAGAGTTCCTGGATGCGATCGAGGCGATCCGGGCGGCCTTCCCCGAAGCCCATACCATGTGCGGCCTGTCCAATATTTCCTATTGGTTGCCGAACCGGGCCTTCGCCAACCAGATATTCATGGCCATGGCCATCGCCAAAGGGCTTGACGGCGCCATCGTCGATCCCCGTAATAAGCGAATGATGGCGACGATTCGAGCGGCCGACACATTGATCGGTCACGATTCCTACTGTGAGAAGTACCTGAATGCGCACCGGGATAAACTTTTTGATTTTTCCTGAGGCAAATCACAGGGCAACCGATAGTGGGGCAATCTTCGGATTTGGCGCCGAGGGACGCCTGATGCAAGTCGCCCAGCCCTGAACACACAACCTGAATTCACATCCGGATATAGGAGGTCCAAGTTATATGAGCACCGATGACAACAAAAAAGAAGTGGTCGACACGACCAAGGCATACTACGACAGCGACGACGCCCAGCAGTTCTATTATCGCCTGTGGGGCGGGGAAGATCTGCATCTGGGAATTTATGAGCGGGAGGGCGAATCCATCCGCGACGCCAGCCGACGGACCGTGGTGCGCATGGCCTCGCTGTTGCCGAAGCTCGATGCCGGCACACGGGTGCTCGATCTGGGAGGCGGCTTCTCCGGATCGGCTCGCGCTCTGGCCGGGCAATACGGGTGTCCCGTAACCGTCCTCAATTTGAGCCAACGTGAAAACGAGCGCGGCCGCCGGATGAACAAGGAGCAGGGGCTGGACCACCTCATCACCGTCCACGATGGCAATTTTGAAGATGTCCCCTTCGAAGACGAAAGCTTCGAGGTAGTGTGGTCGCAGGACGCCTTTCTGCACAGCGCGGACCGATCCCGCGTCCTGCAAGAGGCCGCGCGCGTGCTGGCGCCCGGCGGGCATTTGGTCTTCACCGACCCGATGATGACCGACGATTGTCCGGAAGACGTGCTGCAACCCATCTTCGACCGCATTCACCTCTCATCCCTGGGCAGCCCCGGCTTTTATAAGGAGGCCGCCCAGGCGGCGGGCCTGACCCTGCGCGAGTATGTTGATCTCACCCCGCAACTGCCCATGCATTATGGGCGTGTGCTGGAGGAAACCGAGAAGAATGAGGCGGAAGTCAAAGGCGAAATCTCCCGGGAATACATTGAGAACATGAAAAAAGGCCTGCGCCACTGGGTCGACGGCGCTCACAACGGCTATTTGACTTGGGGGATTTTCCTGTTTCGGAAATAATCCCGCAACCTCCGGATCACCGGCGTCTTATGGAAAAAATCCCGATTTTTGACCGGGCGGGATTCTGTCGGGCTTCCCCGGCGGAATCCTGTAAGACAGCGGTTCGGTTGCCGCGCATGGCCTCCGCTGAAAGGTAACTATGTCGGATTCCCCGGAAACCGTGCCTGAATCGGATCCGAACGAGCCCGCTCGTCCGGAAAAACGGGTCAGGGTTACATTCCAGCCGTCGGGGACTTTCGTTGATGTAATTCCGGGCACCTCCCTTTTGGAGGTGGCCGCCCGGGCCGGCTACATTATTGAAACGCCCTGCGGCGGAAGCGGTCCCTGCGGCAAATGCATGGTACGGGTTCACAAGGGGCCAAGCGAGGATACCGAACTCGAACGCGAATGCTTCTCGCTTGAGGAACTGGAACAGGGAAGCCGTCTCGGATGCCAGCTCTCGGTGGACCATGAAATGGAAGTGGAGCTTTTCGCCGAATCCCTCCTTTCGGATAGCCACAAGTTCCTCATGGAGGGGGTCCAGACCACGGGCAAACTCGATCCGGTGGTGAGCAAGGTTTATTTCGATTTGCCCAAACCCGACCGGGAACTGCCCGAATCCGATTTGGAACGGTTGATGCGCGTTATCGGGGATGTGAAGGTGGATTTGATCCGGATGCGGCGGATCCCGTCTTTTATGCGGAAAAATAAATGGCGGGGCACTGCGGTAATCGCGGGCGACTTTCTTTTGCGTCTCGAGCAGGGCGATACGGCAAAAGATCTCTATGGCATCGCTTTCGATATCGGGACCACTTCGATCGTGGGCACGCTGATGGATCTGGCCCGCAACAAAGAACTCCTGGCCATTTCCGAAATCAATCCCCAGATCACCTACGGCGATGATGTATTGAGCCGGATTATGCATGTGTGCGAGGACCTTGAAGCACTGGTGGAACTTCAGGAAACCATCATCGGGACGATCAACGGGATGATTCGGCGCATGGCCGAACGGATGGGCATTTCGCAGAACCACATCTACGAAATCAGCGTGGCGGGCAATACCACCATGCAGCAATTGCTGTGCGGCCTGGACTGTTCGGCGCTGGCCCGGGTGCCTTTTGCGCCAGTGTTTTCCAATGGACAGCGATTCCGGGCGGAAAAACTCGGCCTGCGCGCCAACCCCGACGCGTTTGTCTATGTGTTCCCCCAGATCGGGGGGTTCGTGGGAGGCGATACGGTCTCGGCCCTGCTGGCCACCCGCCTGCTTCATCGGCGCGACACCTGCCTGCTCATTGACATCGGCACCAACGCCGAAATCGCCGTCTGTCGCGGGCAGGAGCTATACGCCACCTCGACCGCGGCGGGCCCGGCCTTCGAAGGCGCGCGTATTGCCAACGGGATGCGGGCGCGTATCGGGGCCATTGAGAAGGTTGTCATTGATGAGGACGTTCACCTCAACGTCATCGGCAATACCCGTCCCAACGGCTTGTGTGGCACCGCCCTTATTGATACGGCGGCCGAATTGCTCCGGCACGGGTACCTTGATCCGGTAGGGCGCTTGGTCGCCGATCAAGACCTTCCCTCCGATACCCCGCCCCGCATACGCCGTCGTTTCCTCGGGGAGAAATCCGGACGCCGTTTCGTCCTGGCTTTCGAAAACGAGACCAGTTTTGAGGGGGAGATCGCACTCTGGCAGCCCGATGTGCAGGAACTACAGCTCGCAGCCGGCGCGATCCGGGCGGGAATCAATATCGTCCTCCGCAAGATTGGCATATCCGCCGACGAATTGGACGAAGTTTTGCTGGCCGGTGCATTCGGCAATTTTATTCGTCGCATGAACGCCCGCCGCATCGGCTTATTGCCGCAGTTGCCCTGCGATCGCATCAAATTCATCGGGAATGTGACCCTGCTGGGGTCCAAGCTTGCCCTCCTCTCCGAAGACAAACAGCAGGAAGCCGACTTGATTCAGCGCAAAACACGACGCATCGATCTTTCAATGGACGCGGAATTCCAGCGCGAATTCGCCGACGCCATGGTTTTTCCCGACGGCGACTTCGACCAATGCAATGAAATCAGCCCTTTCGCCGGCACCCGGGAAAAAACCTTTTTAATGCCGATCCGCGACAAGTCACCTTCAGAGACACAGCTTGACCCGAAGCCTTGAGAACGAATGTCCGTGTCCCTCCACAACTCCTCCCCCTCCCCCTCCCAAACCCGCATCGAAGAGCTTTCGGATGGAACAGTGATCCTTTCCTCGCTGCCGCCCGATTTCGACGCCGGCCGACTGCGCAAGGAAATGCGTTGCCACCCGGGATCGACCGACGAAGCCCGTTTCGAGGAAATGCTCGCCTGCGCGGTCGCGAACGGACGGCCCAAGGGACTCTACCGGCCCTGTTTAATCGAAGCCCGCCAGGAGAACGATGTCACGGTTCAAGGAGTGACGTTTTCCGGCCCCCTTTTGCGCCGGCAACTGGACGGGGTGCATCGGGTATTCCCCTTTGTCGTGACCTGCGGACGTGAACTCGACGCGTATGCGCCTCCGCCGGGAGACGTGCTGGAAAACTACTATTGGGGCAGGATCTGTACGGCGATCTTACGACGCGCGCATACCAACTTGCGCCGGGACCTCCGCCACCGGTTCCAGGTTCCGAGAACCTCATATATTTCCCCCGGTTCCGGCGATCCCTGGCTCTGGCCGCTGGAGCAACTTCCCCGAATCTTCGATCTGCTGGGGGAAATACCCGACAGGATCGGGGTCGAAGTCAAACCAACCTGCGCCATGATCCCCAAAAAAACGCTGGCCGGCTTTCACTATGCATCGGCAACCGAATTCCACACCTGCCGGGCCTGCCACCTCGAAGCCTGTCCCGACCGCCTCGCTCCCCTCGATCCCGACTTCTGGAACGAATTGCGACAGGATTTGTAGAGGCGACCCGCCCCGAAGGGGTGATGACGCAGTGCGAGCAGCACGGGGGATGGTATGCCGCAGGCATGCCCGGATCCCGCTCAGCGCATGTGCCTTCAGAATTTCTCCAGCAAGCCGCGAATGGCTTTCCCTTCTTTCGAATCGCCGGTTTTTTCATTGAGCAGTTGTTTGCCCTCCTGGAGCAGGCGCTTTTTTCCGGCGTCGCGCAGAGCATCCATCCATGCGTCTTCGGTGATGCGGATTCGGGGTTGATCCAAGGGGCCGACCAGTTGAAGCGGCAGGCTGAATTTTTCGACAGCTTGCCCTTCAGAGCCGCCCAGTTGAAGAGTGGTATCATGGAAGGTAGTCGTGAGCGGAAGATCCAGATTTTCCGATGTAAAGGCGCCGTCGGTTTTGATGTCAAAACTTCCGCCCCTAAAGGGCAGGTGTTCGGCGGCGCTTAGCCGGGCACGCAAGGTTTCAACCGGAATATCGTTCAGGACCAGACGGATCGAATTGTCTTCCCGCAAGGCGGACACCCCGCCCAGCGCGAGTTCGAAATCAGCTTTGCCGGAATCGCTTTGTATGCGGATTTCCGGCGCCTCGTCCAAGAGATACGGCTGGCTCGAAAGATTGCGTGCCGTAACATCCCAGGTTTCATCCGGGGTACGGTCAACTTGCACCTTGCCGGCATGCAGGCGGTCGATTCTCATCCCGGGTGCTTTGCGTATGAGATGAGTCGCTTTTATCGTCGCATAACCGCTTTCCGCGGCGCGCTCACGGCTGCGATTCCGCCAAGTTGCATCGCGTTCTTCGGCGGGATCCTTGCCACCCCGCTTCCAGCGTTCCAGAATGGACCGTGCTCGAGTGAGGCGGTCCTTCCATAGCTCTGCCTGCTTGATATAGTCTTCGATCGTATGCTCTTCAGCACCTTCTTCCTCCTCGGGGGCCGGCGCTTTTTCAATCTTATCGGGGGGCGGACTTGTACGCTTGCCCGGGACGCGTCGAGCTTCGCCGATTCGGCCACCGGAAATTTCAACATTGTCGAAAGCGAATTTCCGCCGCAACAGGTCCGAGTTGCTCAAGTCGAGCTCGATGGTCTCCGCCGCAAACCGGTTTTCGTCCAGTTGCTCCGGGTCGGCCATTGCCAGGTTGCGCAGGGTGGCCCGACTTTCACCCAGGCGTAATTCGACAGCGTTCAGGTTCACTGTGGCGCCGTTGGCACGCTCAAGGGCGCTGCGGGTGAGCGGGGTGAGAATGGCGTCGGAGAAGAAGAGGGAAACGAGGAAAAAGAAAATTCCGGCCAGAACGACCAGAATAATGCCCAGAATTCGAAAATGGGGGCCTTTTCTCAGTTCCGCCAGTTCGGATAGCGGCGCTTTTCCTTTGCTGCCTCCAATGACGAGCCAGAGGATGCATTTGACGACCGGATTAGAGGTCCATTTCCGGTAAGCGACTGAGTCGTTTTCGAGAGCGCCGAGTTTCCGGCGCAGGGCCCGCAGGGAACGCGTGATTGCGAAACCGCCTCCAAACCCAATCAGAATCGCAAGGACGAGGCCGCCGACCGCGGTATAGTGGTCGAATCCGAACCATGCGAATACGGGGGCGTTGACCAACTGGACAAAAAGCCCGTGCAACGGTCCGTCGATCAGAACTTGACCGATGTAGAATGATACCGGAAGGAGGAGTTCGGCAAACAGGAGCCCCAAAAGCAGGAATATCCCGGCGAGAAAAAGGTTTGCGTTGAGCACAAGGAGCAGCCCAAGGAGAAGAATTAAGAGGCCGGGGGCTTGCGTGAAGCCGGGCATGAACCCGATGCTTGTGCCCAGCAGGCAGGCGGCATAGACTTGGAACGGTGTGGTTTTGCCTCGGATGAGTTTGCCGATTTTACGTGTGATCATGGATTTACGCCGATTTGTGAGAAAGGGATGCGCCGACTATTGAGATGCAATTTTGCTTCTTAGGCGTTTATCAGGTTAACAGGCAATTCCGGATTCTCAAACGCCGGAAACAAAAAGCTCCCGGTGAATCACTTGCTGCGCTGGCGCAGCACGGGAATTCCATCGGGCGGGCGGTTGAATTGCTCCGCATCAAGGGTTTCATTGATTTGGATTGTGTCGAAAACGATGGCGCCGAAAGGCGAGTCTTTGGCAAGAAGCGTAAGGTCCTGTGGCCAGAGCACGCCGTTTATCCGGCGAAATTTTGAGCTGCGGTAGTCGAGATGAGATTGGCTGTTTCCGATCCTGGTGTTCCCGCCGTGGCGGACGAGAAGGAATTTTTCCTTGTCGAAATAATACCAGGATCGAATGTTGTCCGGGCCATAGCCGACAATCATGTAGGCTTTGCGCCCCGCGACCCTCGCCTTGCCCTTGTATTCAAAAACATGTTTTTCGTGAAGCGGCCCGACGAATGGGTGGAGCAACCAGTGTTGGCGGCTGAAATGCCGCGATTCGACTTCGCCCAGTGACTTCGGGAGCTCCTTTTCCGGCAGAAGGTTCTGTTCCCATGCCGTTTCGCCGTTATAGCCGCGGGCGATCGCGTGCTTGCGCCCTTTGTATGTCCAGGTGTAATCAATCCGTCGACGACCGTCCCGGGTCTCAACAAGGTTGAATTTTTTTTCGCGACCGGCCTCCTCAATGGTCCCGCTGGCATGGATGCTCTTTACGGCGAGGTGCTTGTCGCGTCCTCCGCTCGCGCGGAGGTGGTTCTTGATCAGTTTGAGGCTGGCTTTGTCCGTCTTTTCGGGACGTTCCCATTCCTGTTCCCGTTCCCGTTCCCGTTCCTGTTCCTCGTCTTCAATGGTTTCTTCCGAATCGCTTTCGGTTGCGGCATCGTCGGTGGATTGTCCGTGAAGGAGTCCCGTCGACAAAAGAGCGGCCAGGAAGAGGAGGGCGAGCGAATGAGCAAAGCAGCGGTAAATCGCGCAAAAGAGGGCGGGGCTCGAATTTAAGGTTTCCATAACGGAACGGTGCTCTTAAGTATGTTATGTAATCACCGATAAATTACAAACAGGATTTTGCTCTATGAGAATTTTAATTACAGGAGGCGCCGGTTTTCTGGGCAGTCACTTATGCGATCGTCTGATCCAGGAGGGGGACGAAGTGATTTGCATGGACAATTTTTTCACGGGGCGGAAGCGAAATATCCGGCATTTGATGGATTATTCGAATTTCGAATTGATGCGGCATGATGTAACCGACCCTTTCAAGGTCGAGGTGGACCGGATCTATAATCTGGCCTGTCCGGCATCGCCGATCCATTATCAATACAATGCAATCAAAACGATAAAGACCTCGGTGATGGGAGCGATCAATTGCCTCGGCCTGGCGAAGCGGGTCAAAGCAAGGATCTTTCAGGCCTCGACTTCCGAGGTGTACGGCGACCCCGAGTTGCACCCGCAGGCAGAGAGCTATTGGGGGCATGTAAACCCGATCGGGATTCGATCCTGTTATGACGAAGGCAAGCGCTGTGCGGAGACGCTCTTCCTCGACTACTATCGCCAGAACGCGGTCGACATCCGGATTGCGCGCATTTTCAACACGTACGGGCCCCGCATGTGCCCGGATGATGGACGGGTCGTTTCAAATTTCATCGTACAGGCCCTGCGCAACGAGAATATCACGGTTTATGGCGAAGGCGAACAAAGCCGTTCCTTTTGTTATTATGAAGATCTTATCGACGGGTTTTTTCGTTTGATGGATCAGGAGGAGACCACCGGTCCGATCAATTTGGGGAATCCCCACGAATTTACGATTCGTGAATTGGCCGAGCAAGTGATTGCCCTGACCGGCAGCCGGTCGAAGATTCACTATGAACCGCTGCCCGGCGACGACCCGAAACGGCGGCAGCCGGACATTACAAAGGCGCGCGAAGCATTGGGCTGGGAGCCGAAGGTTCAATTAAAAGAGGGGCTCGAAGCAACCATCGAGTATTTCGATAACATTTTGCGCGAAGCGCAAAATGCAGCTTGCCCGCATCGCGGGCAAGAGGAGGAGTAGCAGCATTCACGCCGCACAGGCTTCCAGCCTGTTAATTCAGAAAAAAAGCCAGGATGGCAGAGGAGGTAGCACAGGCTTCCAGCCTGTC
>JBKGYB010000027.1:0-13464 GCA_046546295.1 Opitutales bacterium
GATTTTTACACATCGCATGCGTGTTCAAGCTTGCATGCATCCTTGAAAGTTCCAGCCTGTGCCGAAGCTATGCCAAAACGCACCGACATTCAGAAGATCCTCATCATCGGCTCCGGCCCAATTGTTATCGGACAGGCCTGCGAGTTTGATTATTCCGGCACCCAGGCCTGCAAAGCCCTCCGCGAGGAAGGCTATTCCGTTGTGCTCGTAAACAGCAACCCGGCGACGATCATGACGGATCCGGAGTTTGCGGACATCACCTATATCGAGCCGCTCACGGTCGAAACGATCTCGAAAATCATTGAAAAGGAAAAACCGGACGCGCTTTTGCCCACGCTCGGGGGGCAAACCGGCCTGAACCTTTCCATGGATCTCGATAAAGCGGGTGTTTTGAAACAGCACGGCGTCCGGATGATCGGAGCGAACCCGGAAGCCATTGAAAAAGGCGAAGCCCGGGAAGTTTTCAAACAGGCGATGCTCAAGATCGGCCTTGATGTGGCGCGCTCCGCCACTGTCGCCAATCTGGCCGAAGCCCTCAAGGCAGCCGATGAGTTGATCGGCGACTTCCCCATCATCATCCGGCCCAGTTACACACTCGGCGGTTCCGGCGGGGGCATTGCCTATAACCGCGAGGAATACGAGCAGATGGTACAAGCGGGGCTTGATGTATCCCCGGTCCACGAAGTGCTAGTCGAGGAATGCCTGCTCGGGTGGAAGGAATATGAAATGGAGGTCATGCGCGACCACAAGGACCAATGCGTGGTGATCTGTTCGATCGAAAATTTCGATCCCATGGGCGTGCATACGGGCGACTCCATTACCATCGCTCCGGCCATGACGCTGACCGACAAGGAATACCAGCTCATGCGGGACGCCTCTTTCGCCTGCATCCGCGAGGTCGGCGTCGAAACCGGTGGCAGTAACATTCAGTTCGCGGTCGATCCCAAGACCGGGCGCATGGTTGTCATTGAGATGAATCCCAGAGTCTCACGCAGCTCCGCCCTCGCCTCCAAGGCCACCGGATTCCCGATTGCGAAAATCGCCGCAAAACTCGCGGTCGGCTACTCGCTCGATGAAATCCGCAACGATATCACACGGGAAACACCGGCCAGCTTCGAGCCGACCATCGACTACGTCGTGACAAAAGTCCCGCGCTTTACCTTCGAAAAATTCGCCGGCACCGACACCACGCTCACTTCGGCCATGAAATCCGTCGGCGAGGCCATGGCGATCGGGCGCACCTTCAAGGAGTCCTTCCAGAAGGCCCTTCGTTCGCTTGAAAACAACGCCGCCGGATTTGTCGGGCCGCCCCACATGGCGGAAAAGATCGACGACCCTCAACGTATCCGCGAGGGCCTCACCATCCCCACCGCCGAACGCGTGTTCTGGCTCCGCCAAGCCTTTCTCAACGATTTTACGATCCAGGACATTCACGAACTTTGCTTTATCGACCCGTGGTTCCTCGAACAACTTCGGCAACTCGTTGAAATCGAACATACCCTGCGCAATACCAATCTCCGCAACCTCAACCTCGAGCTCATGACGGAGGCAAAAGGCGCCGGCTTCAGCGACGCCCTCATCGCCACGCTGGTCGGTTCAAACCGCCAGAGCGTACGGAAGCGACGCGAAAAACTCGGGGTGCTCACACAATTTCGCCTGGTCGACACCTGCGCGGCGGAATTCAAAGCTTACACCCCGTATTACTACTCCTCGTACGGGGCCGAAAACGAAATCGCCCACTCCGATTCGAGAAAAATCATGATTCTCGGGGGTGGCCCCAACCGTATCGGCCAAGGCATTGAATTCGACTACTGTTGTGTGCACGCTTCCTTCGCTCTTCGGGACGCGGGCTACGAAACCGTCATGGTCAATTCGAACCCCGAAACCGTATCCACCGACTACGATACATCGGACAAGCTCTTTTTCGAACCGCTCACCCTCGAAGACGTCCTCGAAATTTACACGCAACAGGGCTGCGAAAGCGCGATCGTTCAATTCGGCGGACAAACCCCGCTGAATCTCGCAACCGAGCTCGAAGCGCACGGCGTCAATATTATCGGCACCTCCCCCTCAATGATCGACGCCGCGGAAGACCGGAACCTCTTCCGCGAAATGCTCGACAAATTGCAGCTCAAGCAACCGAAAAACCGCATCGCCAACTCCCTCGAAGAAGCCTATGAACTGTCCGGGGAAATCGGGTTTCCCATCCTCCTGCGGCCCTCTTTCGTCCTGGGCGGCCGCGGCATGTTCATCGTCTATGACATGGAGGAAATGAAGCGGATCATCCGTCAGGTATTTGACGCCGCGCCCGGCAAACCGGTCCTCCTCGACCAGTTCCTTGAGGACGCCTTCGAACTGGATGTGGACTGTATATCGGACGGTGAAACGACCGTCGTCGGGGGCATGCTCCAGCACGTGGAGTTCGCCGGCGTTCATTCGGGGGACGCGGCAATGGTCATGCCCCCGCACCAACTTTCCAAGGAAGTATGCGACAAGGTGCGCACGGCAACCTACGCCATGGCCAGGGAACTGAATGTGGTCGGGCTTATGAACGTGCAATATGCGATCAAAGACGACGAAATTTATGTCATCGAGGTCAACCCCCGTGCTTCGCGCACGGTGCCCTTTGTTTCCAAAGCGATCGGCGTGCCCCTCGCAAAACTGGCGGCGCGTGTCATGAGCGGCGAAAAACTGAAGGACCTCGGGTTTACGGAAGAAATCGTTCCGCCCTACTTCGCGGTCAAGGAATCCGTGTTCCCCTTCAATCGCTTTCCCGGCTCCCCCGTCATTTTGAGCCCGGAGATGCGCAGCACGGGAGAAGTCATGGGCTTGGATGAAGACCTCGGCGTAGCCTTTGCGAAATCACAGATGGCCGCCAAACCCCCGCTCCCGGATTCCGGCGATGTCTTTATCAGTGTAAAGGATTCGGACAAGGAAGCGGCGATCCATATTGCCAGGGAACTGAGTGATCTCGGGTTCGGCATTATCGCCACGGCGGGCACGGGGAAGGTGCTCCGGGACAACGGGATAACCGTCAAAAATGTCTGCCGCCTGAGCGAGGGTCGGCCCAATGTCATCGACATGATTAAAAACGGCAAGGTCGCCCTCATCATAAATACACCGCAGGGCACCGTCCCGCGCATGAATGAAAATGAGATCCGCTCCGAAGCGGTAAAGCACAACGTCTGTATCATGACCACGATTTCGGCGGCCTCCGCAGGGGCCAACGGCATCCGGGCGCTCCGCGAAAAAGGTTACTCCGTCCGTTCCATCCAAAGCTACGGCGAAGCTGTCAAAGCATCCCGCTCCAAAACGTGAACCACACGGAAGAAACGGTCGTTGCACTGCTCCACGGTCAGGACCGGCCGGGGATAGTGGCCGGCGTAGCCGGCTGGATCTACGAACGCGGGGGCAACATCCGCCACGCGGACCAGCATCACGACGCCGAAGCCGGGGTCTTCTTCCAGCGGATCGAATGGGCGCCGCAGAACGACCCCGCAGAGGAAGCCGAACGTTTCGAGCGCTATGCTTCGGAGTCGCTCGGCATGACCGCCCGAACCACAACCTCCAGCCACCGCCCGAAGGTTGTCCTGTTTGTATCCAAAGTGGACCACTGCTTCCATGACACCATTCTCCGATTTCGCTCGGGGGAACTCGCCGGCGAACTCGTCGCTGTCATTTCAAACCACCCCGAGCTGGAAAGCGCCACGCGCGCCTACGGGCTGCCCTTCCACCACATACCCGTAACCCGGGAGCGCAAATCCGACGCGGAAGCGGAACAACTCGAACAAATCCATTCCTACAGGGCCGAACTCATCGTTCTCGCACGCTACATGCAAATCCTCTCGGAAAACTTTCTCGCGACAGCGGGTTGCCCGGCCATCAACATCCACCACTCCTTTCTTCCCGCCTTTGCAGGCGGCAAACCCTACCACCAGGCGCATGCGCGCGGGGTCAAACTGATCGGCGCTACCGCACATTACGCGACTCCCGATCTTGACGAAGGGCCAATAATTCATCAGGACGTCACACATATAAGTCACCGCAACAGCATACCGGACCTCATACGCAAGGGCAAAGACCTCGAAAAAACCGTCCTCGCCCAGGCTATTCGTCTGCAACTCGACAACCGTATCCTCGTCTATAACAACAAGACCGTGGTCTTCGATTGAAACATAGAGCCATTCCGGCTACTCATCCCGCTTACTTTCTCTACTTTCTTCGCCCGCCACGATCCCAATCAACCGAAATCCGATGTATCGACCGAAAAAGAAAAAAGCCGACAACCCCACCCTGCCGAAAGACCAGCAGGTGGACGAACGCAATCTCGTAGACGCCGAAGAATCGGCCGATATCTCCTTTGAAGACCGCATCCATGTATATTGGATGGAGAACAAAGGCTTTATTATCGGCTGCATCATCGTCCTCCTGCTCTTCGTTACCGGCTATCAGGGGATGCGTGTTTATATGGAGCACACCCGGGAAAAACTCGGGGAAGAATACGCCGAAGCGAGCGCCAATGATACACTCGACGAATTCGCCCGGGCCAACTCCGATACGGAACTTGGTGGCTTCTCCGCCCTGCTGACCGCCGACGAGGCATACGAGGAGGAGGATTACGGGAAAGCCCTGGAATACTACAATCTTGCCGCGGAAGGCCTCAAGACCCCCCTCCTTCGGGCCCGCAGCCAAATCGGCCAGGCTTTCTGCCTCTACCATACCGGGAAGGAAGAAGAATCCATCGCGCGCCTCAACGCAATCGCCGGCAACAGCGACCTGCCCGAACCCGCTCGGGCCGAAGCCGCCTACCACCTCGCCGTCAAAGCCGACACCGAGGGACGCGAGGATGCCTTCCAAAAATACCGCGAACAAATCGAAAGCTTCACCCTGGCCTCCGCATGGCAGCAACGCATCCAATACTACCTCCAACAGACACGCTGACCCGCAATCAGCGAAGAACGTGGTCATTTTAAATTCTGAATACTGAATTCTTGATTTTTACGACTCTTTGCAGGTTGTTAAA
Organism: Opitutales bacterium; assembly: GCA_046546295.1. GTDB lineage: Bacteria > Verrucomicrobiota > Verrucomicrobiia > Opitutales > Coraliomargaritaceae > JBKGYB01. Next base: position 5,024 of record JBKGYB010000027.1, read on the forward strand.
ATGAGCGGGTTCCTCGGGCAAGTTACCCGGACCGCCCCCCTCATCATCCACAAGCGCGACAACAAAGACGGGCATCCGTCGACTGCCGAACGACTCCACTACTCCACCACTCCACTACTCCACCACTCCACCACTCCACCACTCCACTACTCCGTAGCCAAAGGGCGGAGGCGCGGAGTCGGCTCCTTCGAATTCAATCCCCGAAAAGCTGCATTTGCGGGTCTTTCACCAAGTCGTAGATTTTTAACGTCCGCATCAACTGCAACAGTTCCGATTTCTGGCAACTGTGGTTGACCTCGACCCTTCGCAAAAGGTTTTCCAGGATCGTGCTGAAAGCAATGATCCCGTCCACGCCCTTTTCCCGCAACAGCGCAATGCTCTCGCTCCGCTGTGGATCGCTGGCGGGAAGCATGGGGATGATCAGCAGCTTCTTAAAGGAAGCTTCCTGCTGCATGACTTCCGGCCCCACCTCGGATTCGTCAAAATCAAAAAAATATTCCGCCCGCTTAAGCACGTCCTTCTTCAAAAATTCGAAAACACGCGAACTGCTCTTCAATGTGGACGGTGTAAACCGCAAATCGTGCCAGGGCTTGGCTATGACAATTGCCTTTTGAACGTATTGTATGTCCCGGGAAAACAACTGGAAGCCGGGCTCGTTCACCGCCGGGGATTCAAGCGGGTTTTGGATGACAAGACCCACTTCTTCATCGGAGCGCCTGCTCCGTGAGCTCAACTGATATTTCCGCAACTGACGGACGAAAAATCCGTTCAGCTCAAAATAATCCCTGACGATATTTTCGTCGAAGCCTGTCATTGCCACATCCGGTTCCTTTACAATTAGAACCGGATTAAGCGCAGCTCACGCCGCCAAGTCAACACCCGCGCAACCACGCCGCGCCCCTCCATGGACTCGCAGGCAAGGGCTCCGGCTTTCGGCGAACCGAAATTACTTCGTTTTTGCTCCAAGAAAGCGCTTTTCTTTGACCTGTGTGGCGGCCTTCCCGATCCGGTCGCGCATGTAATACATGCGGGCGCGCATCGTAACGGACTCGCGATCCACTTCAATCTTTTCAATGCCCGGACTGTGCACCGGGAAAACTTTCTCGACCCCGATGCCTGAAGCTATGCGGCGAACCGTGAAAGTTTCATGGATGCCTCCGCCCTTGCGGGAGATGACGATTCCCGAAAATACCTGTATACGGGTCTTCCCGCCTTCCCGAACTTTCAGGTGTACGCGCACGCCGTCGCCAACTTTGAAGTTGTTGCGGTCGCTGTATAATTGGTCTTTCGCGATGGATTCTAGGATTGCCTGGCTCATTTCTATATTTCTCCGTTTTCCAAAAGTTCGGGACGTCGTTCCCGGGTTTTTTTGATCTGTTGCTCATGCCGCCATTTTGCAATAGCCGCATGATCGCCCGAAAGAAGTACGTCGGGCACACGCATTCCCCTGTATTCCGCAGGACGGGTGTATTGAGGGAAGCTGAGGAACCTGCACATGAAAGATTCGTCCGTCAAGGAATTTTCGTCACCCAGAAATCCGGGAATAAATCGACTGACGCAATCGACAACAACCGCCGCCGCTAGCGTCCCATTTGTCAGCACATAATCCCCGATACTGATCTCGCGATCCACCAGCGCGTCCCGGACCCGTTGATCCACTCCTTCGTAATGCCCGCTCAATAAAATAAGGTGCTCCTCCCGGACCAGTTCGCGTGCGATCCCGCTGGTAAAGCGCTCGCCATCCGGGGCGAGATAAATCACACGTGTCGACGGGCCCTTCAGGGACTCGATAGCTTCGAATATCGGTTCGGGCTTCATGACCATGCCCGCCCCGCCCCCGTACGGCATTTCATCCGTCCGGCGGTTTTTGCCCTCGGCCCACTCCCGCAACTGGTGCGTGCGCACTTCAATATGCCCCTTTTCACGCCCCCGGCCAAGCATGCTGGACGCAAAAAAACCCTCCACCATTTCCGGGAAGAGGGTAAGAATGTCGAATTTTATGGGCATAGCGGATTCTCCGGACGAACAACGCCGGCCTCCGGCCCTTGTTTTACGCCTCGGCTTCAGTGGCGGCCGGTTGCCCGCTTTCAGCGGTTTTTTCGGCGGCCGGCGCCTCACGACGAGCGCGGCGAATGAGACTCGCGGCCGTATCCGTGGGCTTTGCCCCAACGGAGCGCCAGTGGTCGATTCGCTCAAGGTTCAGCTTGAGCTCTTCCTCTTTACGCTTCGCCTGAGGCTCATACGTGCCGAGTATTTCATTGAAGCGACCGTCGCGACGCGCGGTCGCCTCGGTGACAACCATGCGGTAGAACGGATGGTGGCTTGCACCGTGACGTTGTAGACGGATTTTTAATGCCATACTTGAATAAAGTTTTTTGAATTAAAGGTTTCTCCGGACGATGCGGCCCGGGAAAACGGAGGAATCAATGCGGTTCCGTCCGACCTGTCAACACCTGAAATAAAAGATTTGATGTGTTTGTCATAAAATTTTCTGTTGACATGATGATCGCCTATTAGCAAAATTACTAGGAATCTCAAAGCAACAGGGAATAATGGTGCAACAAAACGAATCAAAGAAAGCTGGATCCGGAAGGGGAATCGAACAAGGGGGTCCAATCGGAACGTGCAATCCACGCGAGCACGGTTACGTTCCGGACCGATTATTCGAGATTCGTTTTGAATCAATCGGCGGGCTCGGCGCCCACGCAGCCGGCCAGATTCTGGCGACGGGCGCTGTGCTCGGACTGGGGTTGAACGGCGCGCATTTTTCATCGTACGGCTCGGAGAAGAAGGGGTCGGTGGTGCGGTCATTCGTAAGGGTGGGGCCTAGCGAGATGCCGGTTCGAACGAGCGCGCCGGTTGAAACGCCGGACGCGATCGTCGTCTTCCACGAGGCGCTGCTCAAATCACCGGTCACGTTTGCCGGGCTGAAAGCGGACGGGACAATCCTCTACACCGCGCCGCCCGGCCAACCGGTTCCGCCGGCGATCGCCGGGCTGCCGGCTACTGTGCATGTGGCGAGGGTTGACGCGCTGCAGATCGCCGGGGACGAACACTCCCGCCCCAACGCGGTGTTGCTGGGAGCGCTGTGTGCCCTCTTGCCGTTTCTGGAAACAAAGGTGGTGCTCGATTATCTCGGGAAGGCATTTGACAAGAAACACCCGGCCGCTGTGCAGTCGAATGAACGTGCGTTTCAGCGGGGTGCGGCTGAACTGGAACTTGTTTCGATTGATGGGGATACGGGAAAAAACATCCCTTCAACCCGGTTTGAACCGCTTTGGGGATATGAGACGGCGCCGATCGGCGGCGTTCTCCCGCGTCCCGGCAACAGCGCGTGGAACGACCTTTCGACCGCGCGGATGGGATGGATCCCGGTGTTCGACGAGGACCGCTGCATCCACTGCGGCCTGTGCGACTTGGTCTGCCCGGATTACTGTTTCGTCTGGAAAGCCGATCGAGACACGGGGGTTCCGACAGAGACACGGCTCATGGGCATTGATTACCGTTACTGCAAGGGCTGCATGCGTTGTATCGAATCATGCCCGACGGGAGCGCTTACTCGGGAGATAGAAAAATCCGGAATGGCCGACAAGCTCCGGGTTCCCCTTTTTCCCGAAATCATCGCTTAGGAGATCCCTTTATGAGTACTGTTTCAAGCAACGGAAGCACACCCTCCGGCACGGAGGGCGCCGAAGCCACATCCGCCGCGGCACAGGTTCTCGATTTTCGAAGCGGGAACGAGGCGGCGGCGCTTGCCGCACGGGACATCGGGTTCCATGTCATGGGGTACTACCCGATCACCCCATCCACCGAGGTCGCTGAAAACCTCGCCCAGATGAAAGCGAACGGCGAACACGACATCATGATGATCCCGGCGGACGGCGAACACGGGGCCGCGGGGATCTGTTACGGGGCAGCGCTCGGCGGCGGTCGCGTCCTGAATGTTACATCTTCCCAAGGCCTGCTCTACGCCTTGGAGCAGCTGCCGGTCCAGTCCGGAACCCGTGCGCCCATGGTGATGAATCTCGCAACAAGGGCGATCTCAGGGCCGCTGAACATCCGCGGAGACCACACGGACCTGAGCTACGCCATCAACATCGGCTGGATCGTTCTCCTCGCCCGGAATGCCCAAGCGGTGTACGATATGAACTTCATGGCCGTAAAGATCGGCGAGCATGCGAAAGTCCGCCTTCCTGTCATGGTCGCCTATGACGGGTTTTTTACCAGCCACCAGAAACGAAGGGTTCAGGTTTTCAAGGACCGCGCGCCAGTGCGCGATTTCCTGGGCGAGCCGAGCACGACCTACAGCGCGCTCGATCCAAAACGACCGGTCACGTTCGGGCCGTATATGAACGACCCGGATCTGATCAACAACAAGCTGCAGCTCTCCCAGGCAATGGAGGAAGCGCGTAATGTAATCCCGGAGGTCTTCCGGGAATTCGGCGCCTTGAGCGGCCGCCACTACCCGGTCGTCGATCGCTACCGGATGGAGGATGCGGACGTGGCGGTGGCGCTGCTCAACTCCGCGGCCGAGACCGCCAAAGAAACCACCGACACCCTGCGCGATGAGGGCCTCAAAGTCGGCGTGATCTCGCCGAATGTCCTGCGCCCGTTCCCGGGTGATGAAATTCGGGAAGCCCTCACCAATGTACGCACCGCCATCGTCGGAGAACGCGCCGATTGTTTCGGTGCTGAAGGCGGACCGCTGTCCCTCGAAATGCGCGCGGCCGTGCAGGCGGACCCCGACAACAAAACACGGATTGCAACCCGGGTCTACGGCCTCGGAGGCAAGGATTTCTACGCTTCGGACGCGCGGCACTTCTTCGATGAAGCCTTGACCGCTGCCGAAGAAGGCGCCTTTCGGCAATCGTTCGCATACCACGGCGCGGTCCCCGGACGCGCGGACCGCGAACCGCCACCCGGTCTCCCTCCGTTGCAGAGCGAAGAGGTCAGCCGCGGCATGGCAACGGTTCGGGAGAATCCGGACACGGGTCGACTCGATGTCGAGCTTCAGCCAATCTGGGCGACAACCGCCGTGCCGAACCGAATGGCCCCGGGGCACGGAGCCTGCCCGGGCTGCGGCATTCTGCCAGTGCTGCATCAAGTCTACCGGGTCTTGGAAGGCGACATTGTCGTGCTCTTCCAAACAGGTTGTGCAATGGTGGTCACCACCGGTTTTCCCTACAGCGCCCACCGGATCACCTACATCCACAACCTTTTTCAGAACGGGGGCGCAACGCTCTCCGGGTTGGTCGAAATGTACCACGAACGTGTCCGGCGCGGGGAACTCCCCGGCTCGGACGATCCCACATTCCTCATGGTCAGCGGCGACGGGGGAATGGACATCGGCATGGGGGCCGCCCTCGGCGCGGCGCACCGGAATCACCGGATGATCATCCTCGAGTATGATAACCAAGGGTACATGAACACCGGAGCGCAGCTCTCCTACTCCACACCTATGGGACACCGCACATCGACGAGCGAAGTGGGCAGCGCTCTCTCCGGAAAGGGGTTCCACCACAAAGACAGCCCGCAGATGTTCGCCGCCACGGGCATCCCCTACGTCTTCACCGCCAACGAAGGCTACCCCGAGGACCTGATGCGAAAGGCCGCCAAGGCGCAGTGGTACGCACGTCGCGAAGGGCTCGTCTACGGCAAAGTGCTCTCCTTTTGCCCGTTGAACTGGAAGACCGAGGACGACGCCGCCCAGCCCGTGCTTCAGGCTGCCATGGATTCCTGCTTCTTCCCGCTCTACGAAGTCGAACACGGAAAGACGGTAATCAATTACGACCCGGACACCCTTCGCACACGCATTCCTTTGGCGGACTGGATCAAGCTTATGGGCAAGACACGCCATCTGCTCTCCGAAAAGAACGCATCCCACCTGGCGGCCATTGAAGCCGAGACCGACCGGCGTTGGCGACGGCTCAAGGCAATGCACAATCATCCCGACCTGTAACAACCGGCATGTACGAGATTCTTGAAAAACACGTCTTAACCCCGATCACGAAGCTCTTTCGGGTCAAAGCCGCGCTCATTGCACGCGCCGCGTGTCCGGGCCAGTTCATCATCCTGCGCGTGCACGAGGCCGGGGAACGGATCCCCCTCACCATCGCGGATTACGATCCGGAAGCCGGCACGATCACCATCGTGGTTCAGGAAGTCGGCGCGACCACCCGGCAGCTCGGTGCGCTTGAGGAAGGGGACGCGATCCTGGATCTCGTCGGGCCCCTCGGAAACCCCATTGATATTCCAGCAGGGGGACACATCGTCGGCGTCGGCGGCGGCTTTGGCGCCGCCGCACTGCTCTGCTTCATGCGCTCGGTCACCTTGCGCGGAGACCCCACCACCACAATCATCGGAGCACGAAACAAGGACCTGCTTCTGCTCACCGACGAGTTACGCATGGCTTCGCGCAATTTGGAAATATGCACCGACGACGGATCAACGGGATTCAAAGGATTCGTCACCGAACGGCTCAAGCAAATGATCGACGGCGACCAACCGGGTCGGCCCGATTACGTCGTGGCGATCGGCCCGATGCCGATGATGCGTGCAGTCGCCGAGACCACGCGCGAACCGAAAATCCCCACGCTGGTCTCGATGGACCCGATTATGGTCGACGGAACCGGAATGTGCGGTGGGTGCCGGGTCAGCATCGGGGACACCCTGAAGTTCGCCTGCGTGGACGGTCCCTGTTTCGACGCCCATCAGGTCAGTTTCGACGAAGCCATACGCAGGACGAAAACATATGTAGCTGAAGAGGAAATTGCCCGCAAACAATTGGAAACGGAAGGAGTCAAACATGCCTCTTAAGCGAAGTGAAAAAACACCGATGCCGGAGCGTGCGCCGACCAACCGCGTCCGCGATTTTTTTGAGGTCAACGAGGGCTACCGCTTGGACCATGCCATATTCGAAGCGGAGCGATGCCTCCGCTGTCAGGATCCGGTATGTATCAAAGGCTGTCCGGTTAACATCCCGATCCCCGACTTCATCCATGCCATCGCCGCACACAACATGCCCGAAGCAGCGCGCCTGCTCCGCAAGGCCAATCCGCTTCCGGCGATCTGTGGCCGCGTCTGCCCGCAGGAGGTGCAGTGCGAGATGTTGTGCCACATGACCAACCGCTTCAGACCCGTCGCCATCGGCGCCCTCGAACGGTTTGTCGCTGACTGGGAGCGTGACCAACCCGTCGAACAAATCCTCGGTGAATCCACCGACAAACCGACGCGACCCGCACGTCAGGACAAAGTCGCGGTCATCGGCGCCGGGCCGGCGGGTCTGGTCTGCGCCGGTGAACTCGCACGCCTGGGATACCCCGTCACGATCTACGAAGGACTCCACGCACCGGGCGGAGTCTTGCGATACGGCATACCTGAGTTCCGACTCCCCAAGGAAATCCTCGACTGGGAGATCGATATGCTCAAACGCAGCGGCGTGGAAATCGTCTGCAACGTAATTATCGGCAAAACCCTCACCCTCGACCAACTCTTCGACGAGTTTGGATTCTCAGCTGTGTTTATCGGATCCGGCGCCGGGCTCCCGCAATTCCTCGGTATCCCGGGAGAGAATCTCAACGGGGTGCTCTCCGCCAATGAATTCCTCACCCGCATCAACCTGATGCGCGCCTACGCCTTCCCGAAATACGACACCCCCCTCCATCTCGGCAAACGCGTGGCGGTCATCGGCGCCGGAAATACCGCAATGGACGCCGTCCGATCCTCCCTGCGCATGGGCGCCGAGGAAGGCCACATCGTCTACCGGCGCAGCGAAAAGGAAATGACCGCGCGCATTGAGGAACACCACCACGCAATTGAAGAGGGTGTCCAGTTCCACTGGCTCACCAATCCGGTCGAGATCCTCGGAAACGACGAGGGCTGGGTCACTGGGCTCAAGTGCGTTCGGATGGAACTCGGGGAACCGGATGAATCAGGCCGGGCACGTCCCATTCCGATTCCGGATTCGGAGTTTGTTCTCCCAATGGACAACGTCGTCCTGGCCGTCGGAAATACCCCCAACCCGCTCCTCGTCAAATCAGCGGCGGGACTCGAGACGACGCCCAGGGGATGCTTCGTTGCTGATGAGACCACCGGTCTCACCACACGCCGCCGCGTCTACGCCGGCGGGGACGCCGTAACCGGCGCCGCCACCGTCATCCTTGCCGCAGGCGCGGGCAAACGCGCCGCCGAAGCCCTCCACGCCGATCTGAGCGCAGACGCTGAAAGTGAGGCGTAAAGCTTCGCCCGCAGGCGCGAAAGCGCCTCCCGTCTTCTTTGCTTGAGGTTTTGATGTCCTGTCGAGATTGCGTTTGATTGATTCGGCAAGGTTCCTATCTTCCCCTCCATGGCAACCCCCTATCTGTCCGAGCTCCTGGGTATCATGTCCCATTACGGGTCCCTGATTCTGCGCACCCTCGCCATCGCGTACCTCGGAGGAATTG
>JBKGYB010000028.1:0-13458 GCA_046546295.1 Opitutales bacterium
CCAGTTCGACCACTTCGGCAGGCTCAGGACAGGCAAGCTCACGGCAGGCAGGCATCAGGGCGTCCCGCCCTGACTCCGATGAACCTGTAAAGAGTAGTCAGGATCAAGAATCAGTAATCAAGAATCAGGCTCAGTAATCTCAAATCACTTAGCATAAAGGCAATGATCCAGGAACTCGTCGGGTTGTATGCAGCGGCCCTGCCAGCCCCGGGCAAGCGCTGCTTCAATATTGTCCGGGCGGTCGTCGAAAAAGAACAGTTGCCCCGGCGAACAGGCGGCGGCGGTTTCCAGTGCCTCGTAAATTTCCGCCTGTGGCTTCATCGCACCCACGCGGTGCGAATAAATCCGGTGCGTGAAACGCTCGAAGACCTCGGGATAGCTCGTTTCCAGATAGGTGATATGGGCGTCGTTGGTGTTGGAGAGCGCGTGGACGGGGTAGTGGAGCGCGAGTTCCCGCATTACGTGCAGGCGTTCGTGCAAGGGCTCGAAAATTTCCGTCCATATGCTTTGCAAGGCGCGGGCGCCGTCCCTGAAGGCGAGGTGTTCCGACATCCACTCGAAAAATGATTCCGTCGCAACATGCCCCCTTTCATAGGCATGCAAATGGTCATTGATCCCGGCCCGGCGGGCAAGCTCTTCCTCGCACAGCGAGCTGCCCGCCGCTACTTTTCTCCATGCACGGTGATAATCAAATGCAAACAGAACATTCCCCAAGTCGAATACATAGTGTTGTTGCGCCATGTTTTTAAATATACCGGATCCACTGCGCACAGCAAACCGCTTCCGTTCGGAAGATCAGTCGTCCGTCGCGTTCTTTTCCAGAGGCCTTGAGGGCGCGTGTTCGTGGATGCTTCGATTTCCGGAGGGCGACGGTTTTAGTCCTCGGGTTCCAGAGCCTGATGCGGTACGAGCTTGGCGTAGTCTTCCAGAGTGCCGCCTTCGAGGCAGCACTCGATGATGGCGCGACCGCTCGGGTGCAGGTCTTCGTGCAGGAATTCGCGCAACTCCTTATGGAAGAAATCGCTCAGGATTTCCGCGCCGGCGTCGTACGCCGCTTCCCCGACCTCCGGCTGCTTCTCCACTTCGAAGAACCAGCTGCCGATGGTGCGACCTTCGATAAGTATCGAAACCGGCAGGTAGCCGAGCAGGGGGCAGCGGGCCGCACGCACCATCTTCGGGTCGAAGTTGGCGCCGCCGCGGCGGGCGATGAACTCGCGGGTCACCCACTGCGGCATGAAACTGACCTCCCAGGCCCCCACATGCTGGTTGGGCACGAGAATGTATTTTACCTTGGGCGTATCAAGGATTTGCTGGAGCAGGAGGTTCGCCTGGTCGACTTTTCGTCCCGTGGCAAAGGGCCAGTAAGAGCCGACGCCCTCGGAACTCATGCCTTCGGTTTCGACGATGCTGGGGTTGGCATGGCCGCGGGGAGCAACCAGACGCCAGAGCCAGGCCACCGCAGGCGGGAGAATGTGAAAGAGCCCCATGATGCCATAGCTGGGGTGCTCCCGGGTACAGGGCGGGCAGCGCACGCCCAGACTGCGCACGTCCACGTCCACGGGCTTTTCGACGATGCCGGGAATAATTTGCCGTGGTATAACGACGCGCGGGTTCGGGCAGGGCTGGCCCGGGGCGTCTTCAATGTGTTCCCATATCAATGCGGTCGAGTCCGGTGATGCTTTGATGTTGAGAAAAAGGATATTTTCCTTGGGATGAACCGTAAGATGCTCCAGGTGCGGGTCCGTGCCGTAGCGCTGGATGTGGTTGACGCGGACAAACCATGCATCTTCGGCGTCCATGAGGGTGAGTTTCCCTTGTCCTTTGCGCAGTGAGGGGTGGCACAGCGCCATGTCATCGGTCACCGGGCGCAGTTCGCAGCTCCTTGGCAGGGTCAGCATGCGGGTCTCGCCGGTCAGGGTGTTGCGGCCGAGCAGCAGGCTGCCGTCGTCTTCCCTGTGGGCCTGTTCCAGCATTTCACTTTTGCCGCCCCCGCTGGCGCCTTCGTGGGAAATGACCGTTTTTTGGCCATAGGGTGTGATCACCGCGACCGTCGAGCCGTGCATGGTCAGCCAGTTCTCACCTTCGCCGACATTCAGGAGGAAGCCATACACGCCTTTTTTCGCGCTTGGGCCGGGATACAGATTATAGCTGAAGAGTTCGTGGCATTCGTCGCCCCGATTGTGAACAACCACCTGTTTGCCGTCGAAGTGGGTATGGCGGAAGGGCGGCGCGACGTAGATGATGGCTTTCGGAGCGAAGTCCTTGGGAACCTCGTCCGGCTTGAGCAGGCCCTGAAGCAAGGCGAGGCCCAAGGCGAAAAAGCCCGCGTTATCCGGCGCGATGACAAAGGCGTCGACACCCTTGCCGGTTACTCCGGCAGCGAAGGGAAAGACCGCCAGATTTTGGGTTTTCAGCCATTCGAAGGTTTCTTCGCGCACAGGGTCGAAGCTTTTCCCGAAGCGCGCTTCAAAGGTCGGTTTGTCTGTGGGTCGCTTGTCCCCAATGACCATGCAATCCGGATCGCGGCGCCGCATGTAAGGCTCAAGGTAGTTGGCGGCTATGCCGTTGTTGACTGCGCAAACATGAGCTTCAACCACGCTTCCATGGCCGGGCACATCATAGGCGACTTCCTGCCAGCCGTTGACGGCATCGCGGGTCGAAAGCGCGATCAAATCGTCGATCGACTCGGCGACGGTCACTTTCGGGGCTGCGGCCAAGATGGCTTCAGCCTCTGATGGCAGGGGATAGGGGAGTCCGGTGTTTTTTGTTGTCATGTCTATTTGGATCGTGGTGTTTCGTATGCTGTGTTTCAAGGAAAGAAGGGCGCTTAAAACAACATTATGGCATAATGGCAAAATATACATTCAATGACTAGTGCTCTTTTATCAAAAAACGCGCAATTTTTGCGCACAGTTTGTAGCCAAAACCCTTGTCCGCCCGCAATAAACTGTTAATCCTGTAGAAGATGTCGAATTTTATCCGAGAGACCTTTGCCGAACGTATCAGGCGCTCTGCGGTATTGTCGCGGGTGCTAAAAGACATGGCCGAAGTTTCCGGCCTGAAAGTGCATTTCTATGGGTGCACGGAGAGGAGCGAGTTTTGTCCGCCCTGTTACGAGCTTTCGCCGGTCTGTCGCCGCTTGAATCAGGGAGAACGGGGGCGTCAACTCTGCGAGGCCTCACGGCGACGGGTGTTGGAAGATGCCTCCAAGGAAACGGTTGAGCACACGTGCGCGGGTGGAACAGTTGTTTGCGCGGCGCCGCTTGCTTCGTCGGCCGGACTGTTGGGGCATCTGGTTGCGGCCGGATTTTTCCGTTCGACTCCCGGCCTGAACGATATAAATCGTACCCGGCATTTGCTGGAGCGCAACGGAATCTTCATTTCACCGCCGGAGTTGATGGACTTGGCCGCACGTACCCCGGTTCTGGAAACCAATCGGCTGGAAGCGCTTCGCCGTGTGCTCGAAATGGCATCGGGCTATTTGATCAAGGAGTTGTCGCTTGAATTGTTTCAACGGGGCGGCGATCTCCCGGAATCCATACAGCGGGCCTGTCTTTTGATTCAGGAACGGTTTCAAGACGACCCGCCACAGGAAGAGATCGCGCGTGCGGTGGGATTGAGCACAAGCCATTTTTCACGCCTTTTTCATCGACGTACGGGCCTGCGCTACACCGAATATATGAACGAGGTCCGCCTTCAATACGCGCGACGCGAGTTGCGGGAACGAAACGCGCCGGTTACTCAAGTGGCGATGGACGCCGGATACCGGAGCATCTCTCAGTTCAACCGGCAGTTTAAAAGCCATTATGGTGTCAGTCCGCTTCGTTACAGGAAGGGCTATCGCTGAATCTGGAAAGAATGCCCGGAATCCGGGATTGATGATGAACGAGTCAGGGAACCTTTCCACGTGCCCGAGATTGCGCGACCGCCACGAAAAATCGAGCCTGAAAGCTCTCGGGGGGGCTGTTTCACTTATAATCAGGGCTAGTGTGTAAGCAAGTTCTCCATGCCCTCATGATAAAACAGGCCGGCGACCGCCCCTGTCATCAGGCAGGCAAGCGTGGCTGCAAGCAAGGCCCTTGGTCCGACCCGGGAGAGATCCGCCCGGCGTTCAGGCACGAGGCCGGCCACGCCACCGATAAAGATCGCGAGTGATGCGACGTGAGCGAAGCCGCACAGCGCATAGGCGGCAATGACGGAACTGCGGGGGGATGTGAAAATCGCTTCTTCCATCGCGTTCGCCAGATGCGGGTAGGCGACCGCTTCGGTCACAATCAGGCGTTCCCCCAGCAGTTTGCCCACGACTCCGGCATCCGCAGGCGGTACTCCCATAAGGACTGCAAAGGGCCGGAACATCCAGCCGAACAAGTTTTGCAAAGACCATTCCGCTTCTTTCCAGCCAAGTCCGCCGTGGACCCAACCACCGATTGTGCCCAAAAGCAAATTGGCTACGCCGACCAAACCGAGAAAAGCGACAAGCAATACAGCGATCGAGACGATCATGCGTCCGCCCGCTGTCGCGCCGTTGATCACTGCATCGATTGCAGTCGGGTCGCGGTCATAGGCGAGGGGAACGTTTTTTCCCAGGGTTTCAGGGGTCTGCGTTTCCGGCATGACAAGTTTTGCCATCACAATGGCGGCTGGAACCGACATGATGGTTGCGGCGATGAGGTGACCCGCGATTTCCGGAAATACCCGGTGCAACATTCCGACATAAGCGGCGAGCACGGAGGACGCCACCGTAGCCATGCCCGCCGTAAGGACCAGGCAGAGTTCGGACCGGGTCATTTTTTGAAGGTAGGGACGTATTGCGGTTGCCGCTTCCACCCCGACGAAGATGTTGCTTGCCGCGCACAAGCCTTCCGCCCCGCTGATCCGCATTACCCGGGTCAGAACCCGTGCGAACAGACGGATGATGCGTTGCATCACCCCCAGATAGTACAGCAGCTGCACGAACGCCGCAAAAAAAATGATGACCGGCAGCACTTGCGCAAAAAAGAAAAAGCCGAGGGACTCCCCTTCCGGACCCTCCGTTCCCGGGGGGTAGGCCAGGCGCCCAAAAAGGAAAACCACGCCCTTTTGGCCTGCGTCGATAAAGGCGACAGCCGCGTCATTAATAGAGCTGAAGACGGGTCGGCTTGCCGGAACAAGGAAAATGACCCCCGCGAAGAGTAGCTGCAAGCCGACGCCCCAGGCGATGACCCGCCCGTTTATTTGACGTCTGTCCGGGGATACCGCCCAAGCAAGGAGCAATAGGGCGAGGATTCCACATGCACTGATCAGATTGTACACGATTATAGGAAATTGAAGTAAAACCAGGGACAGGAAAAGCGGAAAGCCTTTATCAATCAATGAAAATGGAAGCGGCTTTTAAGCCCCCACATCCGCAACCGTTGTCCCGAAGTCTGGAATTTGTCAGCCTCGGAAATCTTGATCCGTCACCGTGTTACGCAAACTTCACAAGGGTAAGGAGTCCCGGGGCTGCATGGCGAAACATGGTGCTCAGGGCGGGACTTGAACCCGCATGCCCGTAAGGGCACCACGACCTGAACGTGGCGTGTCTGCCAATTCCACCACCTGAGCAAATCAACAAGCCTTAATTTCAGGCACAATGCGGACGGCGTCAATACCTAAGGACAGACAAAAGGAGGAATTCCTGAAACCGGTCGCGTCGCGTGAGGTTGTTCTATCGGAGGCGGGGCGTCCCGCCCTGTGGCGTATAGCTTCCCGGAGAATGTGGACTCCGGTGATACAAGCGCGGATGCCCTTGCGCGCTGGTGCTGAGCCTGCCTGTCCTGAGCCTGCCTGTCCTGTTTTTGAATCCTGAGCTTGCCGAAGGGAGCCTGCCTGTCCTGAGCCTGCCGAAGTGGCCGAAGTGGCCGAAGTGGCCGAAGTGGCCGAAGTGGCCGATGGCGCTCCGGTAAAAGGAACTCCGTTTTCGGATTAAAGCAGGTCAGCGGCTATGCCGTAGCGAAGATTGTAGAGTGAATGTGTTACCGTTTCACGGCGGGCAATTGCGAGGACGCATTCAATCGTGATCAGGGCGACAGGGAGAATGTCGGCTCTTGCGGGGGGGAGTCCGGCGGTCTTTAGGCGCTCCTCAAGGGGCATTTTCTTAAGCCGGTCCTTCAGCGCGCTCAGCGCTGCGGCGGACAATTCCCGGGGGCTTGTCTGGAAATCGAGCCCGGCTTCAGCCGCCAGCATTGCGCGGGCGACGGCAAAGGCCCCGCCGGTGCCAATCATGGGCGTATTGTGTGGCGTGAAGGAAAACCCGCAGGCGTTGACGATCTCTTCGGTGTGTTGCCGGATAGCGGCTTCCTCATGCTCGCTCAGGGGGAGTGAGCGGTTGGGAAGGAATTTTTCCGCCAGTCGAACCGCGCCCAGTGGGAGCGAGCGGCTTGTTTCAAGATCACCGGCATGAAAGTGAATCAGTTCGAGGCTTCCGCCCCCGAGATCGATCTGGATGAAGCGATTGAGCGCCGCGACTTTTGGGTCGCAGGCAAGGCCCCGACCGATCCAGCGGGCTTCTTCAGCGCCATCAAGGACGAGCATTTCCAGACCGGTCGCGTCCCGCACCGCCCGGCGGAAGTCTTCTCCGTTCACGGCATCCCGGACAGCGCTGGTGGCGACGATACGAAAGTGTTCCGGCTGATAGGCCAGGGCGCGGGTGTACAGCTCGACGATCGTATTGCAGCCCGAAGTAAAGGCTTCTTCCGAAAGCTTGGGGCGCGTTCCGTTCATGCCGCCGCTGATCCGTGTTTCAATGGTCTCGGAATAAAGCGTCTCGACGCCACGCCCGGCTCCCCCACAAGCCACCAGAAGCTTGATCGAATTGCTTCCAACATCGATGACGGCCACTGTTTTTTCTTTTGAACGCACGCTTCAGGAGAACACCCGCTCGTTTGGGCAGGTCAAGCGGGAAGATGAGAATAGCTCGCGCTGTAAAGCGGAACCGGAGATTGAATTTGCCATTCTCATAAGGTATCGTTGAAACCGGATCATGTTTTACGACGATGTCAGTGTAGTCCTGAAGGCAGGCAACGGAGGCAATGGATGCTTCAGCTTCCGCCGTGCGAAGTTCGAGCCCAAAGGCGGGCCGGATGGTGGCAACGGCGGACGCGGAGGGCATGTTTATATCACGGGCGACAATAACGTGGCGGATCTTACGGATTACTATTTCAAGCCGGGCTGGAAGGCGAAAAACGGTGAGCCTGGGCGTGGCAGTTGTCAGCACGGTGCGAATGGAAAAGACCTGACCTTGAAGTTGCCGGTGGGGACGGTAGTGATCGACAACGAGACGGGGAGAACGGTTGCGGAAGTAACCGCGCCCGGTGAAACGGTCCTTCTTTTGAAAGGAGGCGAAGGGGGCAAAGGAAATACCGAGTTCAAATCCTCAACAAACCAGGCGCCCCGGGAATATACGTTCGGGAAACTTGGGCGGGAGCGCAGATTTCGCTTTGTCGTGAAAACAATCGCGGATGTCGGATTGATCGGGTTTCCCAATGCGGGGAAATCCACCTTCCTGAGCATGCTTACGCAGGCCCGTCCGAAAACGGCGGCTTATCCTTTTACCACTCTGTTTCCCGCAGTCGGGGTGCTGGAGTATCCCGAAAGTTTCGAACGCATCACCGTGGCCGATGTGCCTGGCCTGGTTGAGGGGGCGAGCGAGAACCGGGGACTCGGGCACCGTTTTCTCAAGCATGTCGAGCGTTGCAAGGTGTTGCTCTTCATGCTTGATATGGAGGGCACGGATGGGCGCGACCCCTTGGAGGACTACCGCGTGCTTTTCAAGGAATTGCAATTGTATATGCCGGAGCTTGCCGGAAAACCGGCGCTTGTGGCGGCCAATAAAATGGACGAGCCCAATGCGGCTGCGAATTTGGAGGCCTTCAAAAAAGAGGTCGAGCGACCCGTATGGCCCATTTCATGTGTATCGGAAGAAGGCTTTGATGCTTTGAAAGACGCCCTGTTGCAGGAGGTGCTGGAAGTTCGACGCCAAAGCGCAGAAGCGAAAGCGGAAGTCGGTTCCAGCGAGCCTGCGCAGCAGTAAACGTCTTTATCTTTTCCTTATAAGCGCCATGTCCGCTCCTACAACATTCGACCGAGGCGAAGCTGATTTTCAGGCTCGACCGAGTTTGTCCGGGCATTTGGCCCGCGCGGCGTTCGTTGCTTTGGCGCGACGGCCGGGCAGGCGACTGGTTATCGACCGGACCCAGGAGCGGCGGGTTGCAAAGCGGGGTTTTTTGTTGGCCCTTGCCTGGGTGCTGTCGCGGCGCATGCACCGTTGGACCAGGAGGCAACGGGTCGGGATTCTCTTTCCCCCGGGGCTCGGCGCGTATATTGCAAATCTTGCGGTTGTGCTGGCCGGCAAAGTGCCGGTTAATGTGAATTTCACTCTGGGGCGTGCCAGTGTGGCGGCTTGTTTTGAGCGGGCGGAAATTGATTGCCTGCTGTCGACGGAGCGCATGCGGACGAAACTGCCGGATTTTCCCTGGCCTGAGAACGGGTGCATTGATCTTGTCGAGGAGTTGAAGGCGCTCCCCAAAGCGCCGACGCTGGCCTTTTTGGCGGCGGTATATACGTTGCCGGCCGGCTGGTTGGCCGGTTGGTTGAAGATCCCGTCGAAAGGGGACCGCGAGGAAGCGGCTCTCCTCTTTACAAGCGGCAGTTCCGGCGAGCCCAAGGGCGTCGTGCTGTCCCATCGCAACATTCTCGGCAATTGCGAGCAAATCGACACCTCCGGGCTCCTTCCAGAAAATGAGCGATTGATTGCGAACCTGCCGATTTTCCACACTTTCGGCTTTACGGTCACGCTTTGGTATCCGCTCCTGCGCGGGTGCGAAGTTGTGACCCTGCCCTCGCCGCTTGAAGTCAAGCCGGTGGCCGAAGCGGTTGAAGCGGAGTCGGGCACTGTCCTCATTGGCACGCCGACCTTCTTTAAACCGTATTTCAAACGTGCGGCCCCCGGGCAGCTCGCTTCATTAAAATATGTCATTGCCGGCGCCGAGAAAACCCCGGAAGGCTTTGCGGAACGTTGGGAGCAGACCTTTGGAGGCGTATACCTTGAAGGTTACGGGCTGACCGAGACGTCGCCCGTGGTAAGCGTCAACCTGCCGCCCAGCCCGCAACATCCGGAAGGCGCGAACCGGCGCGGCACGGTGGGCCGGATTCTTCCGGGGCAGGCTGTTCGTATGCTTAATCCCGATACACGGGAGCCGATGCCGGTGGATCAGATCGGACTCCTGGCTTTGAAGGGGCCGAATGTATTCGAAGGCTACTTGAATGATCCGGATAAAACGACCGCAGTCATGGACGGCGACTGGTTTGTGACCGGAGATTTGGCAAGTCTGGACGCGGACGGGTTTCTCCGGATTGAGGGCCGTATCTCCCGGTTTTCCAAGATCGGAGGTGAGATGGTGCCGCATGCTACGGTGGAGTCCGCGCTTGTGAAGGCCCTTGGCATGGAAGACGAAGAATTGCCCCAACTTGTGGTGACCGGACGTCCGGACGAAGCGAAGGGGGAGGTGCTTGTATTGCTTGCGGCTTTCGACCTTGAACCGGAGCGGGTGCGCGAGGAACTCAAAGCCGCCGGTTTTTCGAACCTGTGGGTCCCGAAATCGGTGTGTCGAGTGGAGGCGATACCGACGCTGGCCACCGGCAAGCTCGACCTGCAGGGCATTCGGGCGCTCGCGGAAGATGTCGCTTAGGGCTTGGAAGAAAATAAGTGTGGCGATAGGGCGCCGGAATTTTGGTCGCCGGCCAGGCGCGACGATGGAGCATATGGTAATCCGTGACTGAGGAGCAACGCCGCCGTCGGGCAAAAGAACAAGTCGGATTGCTACAGTTATTTGCTGACAAGCCCTTTGCAGCCCCCAAACCTCCGACTAACGTTTCCGCGCACAATAACGTATTCAAATTTCAATGATCAATGTTCTGTGTTCCTCCGGCCAGTGATACGGGTTTTTTTGCTACAGGATACTAGTGTCGACCCGTTGGCCCTTTCGTTTCCGTTTCCGTTTCCGGTATTGCTTGTTCACCGATGTGCGTGGGGCCGCCGAACAAAACCCAAATCAGAACGAGACAGCCCCAAAAGACAATTGCTCCGACGATTTCGTGCATCAGAAAATAATGTTCCTTGTAGGCGGGGGTCAGAAGGACGATGATGACAATCCTCAGAACGTTGAACAAGAAACCGATGCCACCGGCCATAAGAATATTAAACAGTGCTCGTGGAATATATTTACGCTTAAAAACGCTTAGCAGAATGGCGAGCAACACGCTGCTCAGAATGAGGCCGAACCCATTGCATTCCGCAGCTACATGGAAGGGGTGACCATCCACGAGGAGGATCAGCTTTGGAGCAAATCCTGCTTCGTTGAGAATTCCCATATCCACTGATTTACCCAGCCAGTCTAGCGGCGGGACGCTCACATGAGCCGCGGCTGAGCGAAGCGGCCAGTCCAAGGGCTGCATCGTGAGGCTCAGAAGAAGCAGCGTCCAAAGCGTGCTTGTGACGGTTGTCGTTAGGCGCTCAAAGCCCGGCCCGAAAAGAAAGAGAATGAATGCCGCTATGGAGAAACAATAGGCCGTAATGGTGAGAATGCTGAATACAAGGATCTTGTTGTAAGAGATTCCGGATGCGGAGAAATCTAAGCTATAGCGTACAAAGGCTCCGGCTGTTATAAAAAGAAACGCGCCCAATAGCGCTTTTTGCGCACCGGCATGAAGCGCGAAGGGCGCTTGTATCGGGATGGCGCTGCTCTTTACAAGAAGAAAGGCGGCGAAGGCAACGACAATGAATGTGTTGAAAAACCGGCTTTCGTCGCCGGTGTTCGCCACAAGCCACTGGGTGAACGGCAGGAAAATAAACCCAAGCGATGTAAAGAGTGCAAGAGCGATCCAGAAATCAATCTCCCCGGCACGTGTCTTAAGTATTTGATAAAGAGTGCGAAAAAAAACCATGTGACTTATTGTAAACGCAGGTGAAATGGATTTACGGAATTTTTTGGCCATCAAGGGAACAAGTGTTGATTTCCATTTTCACAGTAATTTCCGTAAAATTGTTCAACATCAAACAATAAATGCTATGATAAATATGATAACAAAAATGCATAAACAACCGGTGAGTCTTCGTTTGCTTGCCGCGATCGGCATCATGCTTGCAGGCGCGTCACTGAGCCTGGCACAAGCACAAGACACGCAAGGCCAACAAGGAGGCCAACAAGGAGGCCAACAAGAAGGCCAATCGGAAGTCACGGAACTACAGCAAGAATTGCAATCCGTGAACTCCGAAATTGAGGAAGCCCGGGTGGAAGCCGCGAAAAGTTCGGACGTACAGGATAACCTGATGAAATATAACGAAACGCTTTCTGAGAAAATGAAAGAAATCGATTCTGACAAGGAAGAGGACATCGAACGACGGTCGGAGCTATTCAAAAAAATTGTTGATACCCCGGACAGTGATGAAATGTCGCAGGAAGAGATTGAGGAAGCTCGTGAATTGAATCAGGAGTTCTCCAAAGTCCGGCAGGGTTTGATGGAAGTGGAGAGCCAGGCAAATCAGAGTGAGGATGTTCAGAACGCTCTCGCAGAGTACAATGAATCGATCGAAAAAGTAATGAAGGAATCGGACCCCGAAGTTAAAGAAAAACTCGAAAAGCGGGACGAGCTTCGACAGAAGATGCAGAAAAAGCAGGAGTCGATGCAACAATAAAGGCGATTACATAAAAATGCGCCGGTTTCGGCACGCCTTTTAAGAGGAATTGTTTCACCGGTTGACTCGATTCCCCGAAAACTCCGAAATCCCAAAAACGAACGCGCAGGATCAGCCGTCCCCCCAAAAGGGGGGCGGCTTTTTTATATGCGCCCGGCCCCAATGTCACCAACTTCAGAGTCGAAATCGCTATCGGGTGTCGAATATGTATTTATCAAAATATAAGCGATTTACGAAGAATCGATCCCGATTCAGGTTTCTATTTGCATCTCGAAGGATGGCTTAAGTTAGTGCCCGGAGGGTGGGGGAGCTAAGAGGGGGAGCGCCGATTCTTCAAACAAGCAGGAGAGTGACTCCTGTCAGGGCGATCAGGCAACCTGCATAATAGCGCGGGCCCGGACGGGCTCCCTCCAGGAGGTAGGCCAGGGGGACCGTCAGAAGGGTGGCGGTGGCGGCGACCGATTGAACGATCCCCGGGTTGTCCACCAACCGTATGGCCCAGAGCATACAGGACACGCCCAGAACGGGACCAAAAAGCGCATTGGCCACGACCCAGATCGGTGTGGGAAAGGGCGTCCGCCGGGCAGGCATGTGCATGGGGATGTGTTTTTTACCGACCCAATGCCCCGCGCTATAAAGCAGGAGAGCAACGACTGTGCCGCCTAACAAGCGCTGATAAGCGGCGGTCAATTGGTCTATCTGTCCACCGCTTTGCTCCAGCAGGATAAAAGCTTGTTTGGAGAGATTGAAGCTGATCGCTTGGAAACACGCGCCGAGGAATGCGAAGGAAGCGCCTGATCGAACGAGCGGACGGGAGAGATCGGGAATGGGCCCGGGGGAGAACGCGAAGATGATGCCGACCAGAATCATGGCCGCAAAAAGCATTTCCTTCAATGTGAGGGCGGCGCCCAGGAAGAACCAGCCGATCGCCGTGGCGACCACAGCGGCTGAGCATTCCAGGATCAGCAGACTGAGCGTCGAGCCGGCTCGTCGGAGGGCTTGAAACATGCACCACCCGCCCATGCCGAAGCCGATCGCACCCGCCAGTAAGAACCATCCTTCCACTCCGCTGCCAAACCCGCTGCCCAGCGTATGCGCCCATGTGCCCAGAAGGGCCAGGGCAACCACCAGCCGCCAGGCGTTGGCCCGTCCTGCTCCGAGGCGTCGCGAGGACTGGGCCGCACAAATTCCGGTCAGGGCGAAAAGGAAAGCAGTGAGAATGGCGGCGTGCATGGCGCTGATTCTTGATAACTGATAATCCTGGAAAGAGTCGTCAGGAGTCAGCATTTACTCAGGTAACTTCAAATTGGAGCTGCCTGAGTAAATGCTGACTGTTTTTCTACAAGAAAGAATAGAGTGTTTCGGTCTTGCTCACTTAACCGAACAGTGCGCCGCGTAACCGGCGTCCCACCGTCAGGCCTTCCCAGTCGGCTCCCCGCATTGCTTCGGTAGTTGGAGGACGCTTTCTGCCCCGCCCCAAATGGGCCGAGAACTTCGCCACAAACACCGCCGAGCCCAGGACGACGCCATCGGTAAAATAGCGCACTCGGCAGCGCAGCGCGTCCGCCCGATCCGCAAGACTTTCCCCGCCCTCCATCGCCCGCGCCGTCGCGGCCCGCACCGACACGGCATCCTCGCCCGCCGCTCCCTTGCCGGCGATCAACTCCCCGTGAGCCCGAACGGCGCCCTTGGGATCCTTGCCGCCCCCCATATGGTCGGCCCAGACCTGCATCAGGCCCTGCTGA
>JBKGYB010000029.1:0-13158 GCA_046546295.1 Opitutales bacterium
CAGCGGGGCTGGTTTCCCTCGCTTCGCTCGGCGGGATTTCGCTTCGCTCAATGGGTGAAGGCGGTGGAGTAGTGGAGGGGTGGAGCGGTGCACGAGGCAGCGAACTGAGAGGATGTTGATGGAACTTCGGAGTACAGCGAACGGGGCCTTGCGCCCCTGTTCGCAAAGCTTCGGAAAACGGAGATATGGTTATCCCAAAAAAGCGAATGGGGACTTTATTTCCCTGCCCGCAACTCTCCTCGGCGCCTTGGAAGCACCTTGGGCACATAGAAGAGATCAGATGCCGGATTTCAGGAGGAGGACGCCGCCGTGGGTTTCGGCGATTTCCCGCATAATGTTTGCATAGCGGACATTTCCCTGGGGCGCGCCTATCTGGAAGGGGTTGTTCATTGTGGGAAACCCGACCGCATTGATGGAGACCCGACGTTCCCCGCTTTCCGGATCGCGGGGGTTCAGGCGGTCGAGCTTGAGGAGGAAGCTCTGGGAGTTGCCGCGAAAATCATCGCCGAGTACATAGAGCGCCATTTTATCGTTGGATCCCAGGGCAGGCAGAAGGTCGCGAATGGCTTTGCGGATGCCCGGTTCCGGGTCGCTGGCACTGAGGCGGGGATAATTCCGAATATTCCTCAAAGCCTGATTGCGCAATCCGGGGGTGTCCGGGAGCCAGTGGTTGCGCGCTCCGGAGAGCATGTAATTGCCGCTGGTGTCAAAGAACTGAATGCGTTCGACTTCGGGCAGGGTGTCGAGCAATTCGGAGATTTGTTCGGTGACGGCATGGTGCAAGCGGTTGGTGAGTTGGTTTCTCATGCTTCCGGAGGTGTCGATGACAAAGGCGACATGGCTGGCCTTCGCGGGCAGTCCTATCGGGGTGGGGTCTTCGCGGGGGAAAGAGCGGAGTAAGCGCCGCGCTGCGGCGGCGGTTTGCCGGCCCGCGCTGAGATTGTTTTTGTGGCTTTCGTATTCCCTGCGGAGCTCGGCGAGCCGTCCTTCAAGTTTACGGACAAGCTCCTGTTGCTGTTCCGCTTTCTTCCGGGTTTCCTCCGTGCGCAAGGCATTTTCGAGGCGTTGTTCTTTTTCTGCGACGCTGGCTTCGATACGCTCAAGTTCTCCGCGCATGTCTTTGATTTTTTCTTGGGTTATGGAGGCGTCGGTTCCCGGTTGGCCGGCGCCCACGGATAGAATGAAGAGCAGGATGATGGCGCCAAAGCCGCAGCACAGCGCATCCAGGAAGGAAAGGGTGAAAACCTCGGTGTTTCGGCGGCGTTTCATTCGAGACTGTTCGTACAATTTGTTTGCGAGGGACACAAGGAGAGGCATACTGCAATAAAGCGCGTCCCTTCTTTGACGTTTTTTACTGAAGCCTTATGCGGTCCATTCATCAATCATCATCTTCCGGCATCCTGTTACAGTGGGCCAGGCTTTGGATGGCTGTGATTACAATGGCGCTGATCTTTGGCTTGGTCAGTGTTGTTTTGTCCAGGCTCGGAGCCGAGTCGCTGGAGGGCGCCTTTCTTGCTTTGTTGATTGCTGTAACATTGGGTGTTTTTGTTTACCGTGAGAGGAGTCTTTTGGATCGGGTGGAAGCCGCTGAACGCTCAAAGTTCGAAATCGAGACGGAGTACAGAGCGAGGATTGAAAACCTGTACACGGAATCGCTCGCAACTCTCGCATGTTTTGATGCGAATAACCTGATTGTGGAACGAGTGAGTTCGGGGTTCGCGGAGATGTTTGTTGGTGATCCGGGAGCGAATCCGAAGGGGCAGCGACTTGACGAAGTCCTGGGAGTCGAGCGCGGGGCCATCGAAAATTGCGTTGAGAAGCTCAGGGAAGGAGAAAAAAGCGTTCGCGAACAGCTGAATTGCACTGGAAAAAACGGCAAAAAGCTGGAGATGCTGATGAACATGCGTCTGCTGGCGGGAGAAGCGCGGATCGAGGCTTCCTTCCTCTACTTGCCCGAGAGTTCGAGCGAAATGACGGAATTGCAGGACACGGCAGGGGATTTAGAGCGTTTCCGCCTTGGAGTGATGGGGCGTGAAAAGCGCATACTCGAACTAAAGGGTGAAGTCAATCAACTATTGAAGGAGAGGGGCGCCTCGCCGCGTTACAAGACGGATGATGTCCGGGTCGGGAGGGGAAGATTAAAGGAAGGCAAGGAAGCATCCGATGGCTAAGAAACCTCATACGCTGAAACGCACCTTCTCGGTCGTGCTTGGGTTGCCGCTGGTTCTGATGGTTCTTTTGTTGTTCGGTTGGTTGAGCACAGCCAGGACCTCCGAATACGAAACCGACCGTGAGGAGCTGATGCAGGAAGTGAATCAAATGGTCGGTCGTCTGGAAGCGCAACCGGGAGAGCGGATTAACGAGATCGAAGCAATTCGCCAAGAGCGCATGGGGCGATTGAACCGGCAACTTGCGCAGGACTTGAGCCTTGCTGCGGCTATCTGTGCATTCGGGCTGATTGGTCCGTTTATCGCGATCCGCTACCTTGCCGAGTTGGTGGAGCGAAATCTGGACCTGTTGGCCGACCATATCACGGGCCGGGGGAGCGAGGGGTCCAGGTTGATGCCGCATTTTTTCGATTTTGTTGAGTTTGAGAATATGCTCGAGCGGTTCAGCGGGCTGATACGCGAGCGTGAAGAGGCGGAGCAGCGCTGGAAGCAGGCGGAAAAAAAACTGGTGCAGGCAAACAATGATCTCAGGCGACGCGCGGAGGAGTTGAAAGAAGGGCGGCAGGTGGCTCTGAGCATGATGGAGGACGCGGTTCGAGCCCGTGAAGAACTGGAACAAACAAATACACGGCTTAACGAAGTGATCGAACACGCAAAGGAGTCGGCGCGGGAAGCGGAGGTAGCGAACAGCGCCAAGAGCGATTTCCTTGCCACCATGAGCCATGAGATCCGGACGCCATTAAACGGGATCATCGGGTTTATTGATATGCTCGCGGATACCGAACTGGACAATGAGCAGAGGGAATATCTGGACACCGTGCGCTCGAGCAGTGAAACCCTGATGAAACTGATCACTGATATTCTCGACTTTTCAAAGATTGAAGCCGGCAAATTGGAACTCGAAAAGCGAAGCTTTAATCTTGTTCGTATGTTGCGTGATTTGGTGGCTATGTTTTTCAATGAAGCCACGAAAAAAGGGACGGACCTGCAGATTGAAATCAGCAAGGATGTCCCGAGAATAGTGGAGGGAGATGAAACGCGTATTCGTCAACTAATTACAAACTTGCTCTCCAACGCCGTAAAATTCACCGAAAACGGAGAAATCCGGTTGTTTGTTACGACCGACGCGCCTTATGAACCGGGAGGGCAGGCGGAGATCGAGTTTGAAGTCCGGGACAACGGGGTGGGCATGAGCGAAAGCAAGATGGAAAAAATATTCCAGCCCTTTTCCCAGGGGGACTCATCAATGACTCGTAAATACGGGGGGACCGGTCTCGGTCTTTCCATCTGCAAGCGTTTGTGCGAGGCGCTGGGGGGCGATATCCGGGCTCAGAGCGGGGAGGGTGAAGGGTCGAGCTTTTTTTGTCGTGTGCCGGTGCAGGTTCCTTGCGCGGATGCCACCGAAGCCTCGTCTCCCGGAACTTCCAGGGAATTGGCGGAAGAGGACGCCGGGAGCAACGGGACAAAGCCGGGGGAGCAAATGCCCCTGCGCATTGTGGTGGCGGAAGACAGCGAGGCGAACCAGCGAATGATCAGGATCATGCTGCAGCGCATGGGGTGGGAAGCGGTGTTCAAGAGTGATGGGAGGGCGTTGCATGAACACATAAGAGACAGGTTTTGCGATTTGATTTTAATGGACATGCAGATGCCGGATTTTGATGGGATTGAGCTGGTGCGGAAGATACGCGCCGGGGAGGAGGGAGAGGCGAACAAGTCGGCCAAAATCGTTGCTTTGTCGGCGAATGGATTGGAAGTTGACAGGGAGCGCTGCCTGGAGGCGGGCATGGACGCCTGTCTCAGCAAGCCGGTCAAATTCGGCGCCTTGCGGGAAAGTATCCTGCAGCTGTTTCCCCACGAGCGTTCCGGGTAAAACCCGGATTCAGCCGCCTTGCCCGGGTTTTTTTGCGTGGTGAATGGCGACAATGGAGCCTGTCAGTCCAATAGCCTCGACTTGGTCAAAGCCGGCTTGGAGGATTTGCTCGGTTAGAGCCTCGCGTGTGGGGAATTTTTCAATAGAGCCCGCCAGGTATTCATAGGCGCTTTTGTCACCTGTTGCCAACTGAGCGGCCAGGGGCAGGACCGTTTTCAAATAGAGGTAATACAAGGGGCGGAACCAGCGCGCGGGCTGGGAAAATTCGAGGATGAAGAGGCTGCCCCCCGGGCGCAGGATACGCAGGATTTCGCCCAGGCCTTGTTGACGGTCCTCGAAGTTGCGGACGCCGAAGGCGATGGTGGCGGCATCCATGGAGGCATCCGCGAGCGGGAGCTCCATGCAATCTCCGAATGCGAAGGTAATATCCGAATAGGCCGCATGCTCTGATTGCTTGTGCCGGGCCATTTCCAGCATCGGCTCACAAAAATCGAGACCGGTAACGGTGGTCTCCGGACCCAGCCGTTTGCGGAGTTTGAAAGCGACATCCCCGCTGCCCGTGGCGAGGTCCACTACTTGTCCCGGACGAATGTCCCGTACCATGCCCGTGAGTTTGCGCCGCCAATAGAAATCGACTCCTCCGCTAAGCAGATGGTTGGCGAGGTCATAACGCGCGGCGATGCCGGCAAACATCCGGCTGACGGTTTTTCCATCGGGCATGGGCTGGGCGGGTTGTGAGACGAGCTCGGAAAATCCGCCCTCAGGCTTCGGATTTGCTGACGGTTTCTATGCTGCGAACGACCCATTTGGAGAGTTCTTTGTCGGGTGCTTCGACTGCCAGTTTCCCGATTTTAAAAACGGTTTGGCCGGTGTTGCGATTGATTATGGAAAGACCGTGCTCGTAATCCTTGAACTTTTCTTCGCAGAGGGCCTGAATGGTGCGGTCTTTTTCGACGGCTTCGTGAATGAGAGCTTCGCGGGCATGGGGCTGAAACTCGAGCGTAAAGCCATGCCGCGCTTCGAAATCGGCGGCGAAGCGCTTGATGTCCGCCAAGTAGACATCGTTCCGGCGGTGAGCGTTTTGTTCCTTGAGCTCGAGGATGTGGGCCCGCGGGTCCTCAATGGTTTCGGTTGTGATTTCGAAGGAATCGATTCCGGCCGAGGGAAGCTCGAACTTGAAATCGCGCAGCAGACGCTCCATCACGGTCATCAGGCCACGGGCGCCGGTGCCTTCGCTTGCGGCCCGTTCGGCGACCGCGTGAATGGCTTCGGGCGTGATGTTGAAGTCGATGCCATAGCCGCGAAAATCGTCGTAATATTGCCGAAGGATGCTGCCTTCCGAGCAGGTGAGGATATTGGCAAGGTCGTCCGTGTTGAGGGATTCGCATGCGACCCGAACAGGGACGCGCCCGATAAATTCCGGTTCGAAGCCGAACTCGATAAAATCATTGGTTTCGGCATAGGGCAGGTAGGTGCTTGGATTGTCTTCCATGGCTTCCATTTCCACGCCAAACCCGATCTGGTTTTGCCGGATGCGTTTGCGGATTGATTCGCCCAGTTTACTGAAGGCCCCGCTTACGATGAAAAGGATGTTTCGCGTGTTGATTGATTTGGGCTGGGAATCGCCGCCGCCACGTTGCATTTCCATGACACCCTGCATCTGGGCCATCATATCGGTCGGACTGAAGCGGTTGACCTCTGTTTCCTCCATCAATTTCAGGAGGTTTATTTGCACGCCGCGCCCCGAGACGTCGCGCCCCCCTTCTGCGCCCTGGGTGGCGATTTTATCGATTTCGTCGACGAAGATGATGCCGTGTTCGGCGAGGCTTACGTCGCCGTTGGCGCCCTTTACGAGGTCGCGAACAAGATCTTCGACATCGGAACCGACATAGCCGGTTTCCGAGAACTTGGTAGCATCGGCTTTGACAAAGGGGACGCCGATGAGGCGCGCGATGTTCTTGATCAGATACGTTTTTCCGACGCCGGTGGGGCCGAGCAGGAGAATATTCTGTTTGCTGTATTCGGAGGCGGTTCCGGTTTTGCCTGCGAGGTGCTGCCGGACGTGGTTATAATGGTCGCAAATGGCCACGGACAGCACTTTTTTGGCTTCCTCCTGGCGAATGACAAAGCGGTTCAGGTAATCGCGAATTTCTTTCGGCTTGAGGCGAAAGTCGCGGATGGCATGGAGCGGGTCCTCGGCGTCGGGGTTTCCGCCCCCGCTGTCACCGCCTCCGCTACCGCCGTGGCCCTCGTCGTCCGATGGATCGGAAGCGCCGGCAGATACCTTGACATTGGAGTCTTTAAAGATTTCCCTCAGCTGACGCTGGAGTTCTTCAAAAGGATTGGGTGGATCTTTTTCACTCATTTTTCTGGTTTGACAGAGATTGTGCTGTTAGAAATATCGTCCTGACAGCAACTTTTGTTTTTTTTATACGGCTAATTGCGGCGAAACACCAAAGCACCAAACGAATGTCCAACAATCTTACAAAACGCGATATTGTCCTTGAGGTATACGAGAAAACCAGCTTGCCGCAAAAGGAGGTGCGTGAGGCGGTGCAATTCACATTGGATGCCATTGCGAACGCGTTGCGTCAAGGTCGCAATGTCGAACTCCGGAATTTTGGGGTCTTTGAGGTTCAGGTTCGAAAGTCCCGAGTCGGGCGCAATCCGAACCAGCCGGAGGAGGATGTCGTGATACCCGAGCGGGCGGTGATTAAATTCAAGGCGGGTAAAGAATTAAAATCCGCTTTAAAGCAGTTGGACGTCGATTCGCTCTAGGAGGCTGTCGGGCTTTGCCGGCGAACGAAATTCCGGCGTCCCATCGCCACACTCATTTTCTTCCAAGCCCTAAGTCCGATGGAGTTTGAAACCTTACCGGGATTCCGCGCTTTTCCGCCTGATGCGTGTGTGCGGCGTGATTATGTGTTCGATCGCTGGCGTACAGTTGCGCGGACTTTTGACTTTTTGGAATACGACACCCCGGTTCTCGAACCCTTGGAGCTGTATGTTGAAAAATCCGGTGAGGAAATCGTGGGGCAGTTGTTTAACTTCCAGGACCGGGGAGGCCGGACGGTCGCCCTGCGGCCCGAGATGACGCCCTCCCTGGCCCGGATCGCCGGCGCCCGTGCAAACAGCCTGAAGCGACCGGTGAAATGGTTCAACATCGGGGAGCACTACCGGTATGAAAGACCGCAGAAGGGGCGCTTGCGCGCTTTTTATCAGTTGAACGCGGATATTCTGGGGGAACCCGGGCCGGGCGCGGACGCGGAGCTAATCCTGATGTTGATCCAGGTCTTCCGGAAATTCGGGCTGGGGGCGAATGATTTCACCGTGCGGCTGAGCGACCGCGACCTCTGGCTTTGGACGCTTCGCGCGGAAGGCTTGGACGAAGCGGCAAGCCTCTCTGTTTTGGGGGTCATTGACAAACTGGAGCGGATGAAACGGGAGGAGGCGATCGCCCGGTTGGAGCCTCTCATGGGCGATCGGGCGGCGCCCTTTCTGGATCGGGTGGCGGACATAGTGGCGATTCGCGAGAGCGATGCTTTAGGGGAACTTGTGGAGGATTTGGCTCTGAAAGGGGACGAAGCGGAGGCCGCCCGCAAGCGCGTGGAGGAATGGGGGGAATTGCTCGCTCGCTTAAAAGAGGCGGGTGTGGAAGAGTATGTACGCATTGATCTCGGGGTGGTGCGCGGCTTGGCGTATTATACGGGTTTTGTGTTCGAAGCTTTCGAGGCCACCGGCGAAGGGCGGGCGCTGGCTGGAGGGGGGCGCTATGATAAACTGGTGCGCAAGCTTGGCGGGCCCGACATGCCGGCGGTTGGATTTGCGATGGGGGATGTTACGCTGGTGGATTTATTGGAGGCCAAAGGGCTGCTTCCGGAAGGCATTCCGACGCCCCAATTTACGGCAATCATAGGCGGGCCCGGTTCGCGCGCGGCGGCATTGCATGACGCGGCGGTCCTGCGTGAGCAGGGGCACACGGTGGATTATCCGCTGAAAGAGCAAAATTTCGGCAAGCAGTTTAAATCCGCCAACCAAAAGGGGACTCGCTTTGCCCTGATCTATGGAAGCGAAGAATTGGAGCGGGGGGTTGTCCGGGTGCGGGATTTGCAGAGCGGCGCTGAACGTGAAATTGATCGGGAAGTTTTGCCCGGGGAGGCTTCAAGCCTTCTTGCCGATGGAATTCCCGCCGATGATGCATAGGTCTTGCGCCGCAGGATTTGTTAAGGTCTTATGAATTAAACAAGTATAGGGTGCTAAGGGTTTACATTCGGGCGCGCTTGGTTCCAATTAAGCAGGTCTTGTGATGACATTCGGGCATGAAACCAAAGAAAATAATTTACTTGATCATTTTCGGGGTTCTTGCATACCAACTTTTCGGGTGTGTGAAGACCCATACGAGTGGTGACGTGATCGCGTACAAGCGATTTTCGAAGGCTTTATTGAAACAGGACAGCTATGTAGCGCGTCAAGTTGCGAGAAATCCCCTGGCTCGGGAAGCGCTGGCGCGCGAGGGGGCCCGGAAGGAATTGTTCGAGGGCGTGGAGATTGTTTTCACCTACTACACCATTGAAGACCGGCGTTTAAGTGACGACGGCAAGCGTTCCTTTATCGTAGCGCATCAGGTTTCCCGTGTAAACCCGGAGGGTGTCGACACGTTGTGGGGGGAAGGGAAGGTGCGTATCCAACAACAAGTTGAGTTGGTCTTAAAGGACGGGCGCTGGGAAGTGGTGAAGCTCAATGATCCTACGCTCAAGCAAGCTCCTTGAAGTTGAATTCAAGCGAAAGAGGGCTTGCGAAGATATGAAAGGCTTTTTGAGGAATCTTCCCGGTCGACTTTTACGGAAGCTTCTTTATATGCGGTGATTTATATGAAACCGATTGAGGAACTACTTGAAACAGTGGCGGCGCTCCGGAACCCGGAGACCGGTTGCCCCTGGGATATCGAACAGGACCACCAGTCTCTTGCAAAATGCCTGATCGACGAATGTTGTGAACTACTGGAGACGATTGACCGGCTGGACATGGATCACATGGAGGAAGAATTGGGGGATGTGTTATTGCAGGTTTTGATGCATGCGCAGATGGCGCGTGAGGCCGGGCATTTTGATTTCGATGCGGTTTGCCGGCAGGTCAATGAGAAGTTGGTTCGGCGGCATCCGCACGTATTCGGGGATTCCAAGTCCGAAACAACCGATGCTGTTCTACGGCAATGGGATGCTATCAAGGCGGGCGAACGGAAGCGAGGGCCCGAGCAAAGGGGACGGTTCAAGGAATTGCCCCGCCAATTGCCCGCGCTCCTGTTTGCGGAGGATGTGTGCAAGCAAATCCGAAAGCGGGAAATACCTGCGGACGCGGTGTTGGATGAAGCTGCGGTTGCGGAAATGGCGGCGGATTTGGATGAGACCTCCGCGGGCAAGCGGCTCTTTGAGTTGGCCGCTGCCTGCCGTTTGCAGGGCATTGATCCCGAGTCTGCGCTTCGGCGCTACACGCAGTCCGCGGTGGATCGCTTGGAGACCACCTGAATGGAAACAAGTCGGCAAACACAAACCGCATGAATATTGCTCTTTCAAACGGGGAAACGGTGCCGGTTGATGTGCGCAGGCGACGCGGCGCGCGCTACTTGCGGCTTCGTCTTGGGCATGCCAACCAAGTCCTGCTTTCGGCGCCGTGGCATTGCCCGGGCAAGGAAATCGCCAGGTTTCTGCGCCAAAATCGTCACTGGGTAGAGACACATTTGGCGTCTGCCCCGGAGCCCCGAACACTGGGGGAGTGGTTGGCTT
Source organism: Opitutales bacterium (assembly GCA_046546295.1). Lineage (GTDB taxonomy): Bacteria > Verrucomicrobiota > Verrucomicrobiia > Opitutales > Coraliomargaritaceae > JBKGYB01. The sequence continues at coordinate 9,822 of JBKGYB010000029.1, forward strand.
TGCATCCGCAGCTGACGGGGAGCGGCGATATTTTCTCCGTCCGATTGGAGTGGGTTGTCGGAGGGCGGAGCCGCTATTTTTTCGAAAGGGGTGGTTCGGTTATAGTGCTGCGGGTGTCGCCCGGGGAGGCCGATAGCGAGGGCAGCCTGTTGCGTCTGGTGCGGGGGTTTGCCCGCGACGTGTTACATTGCCGGGTCGCTTATCACGCGCAACGTCTGGGGCTCCGCTATGACAAAATTTCGGTCCGCGATCAATCCGGGCGTTGGGGCTCCTGTTCCTCCGAGGGGGGCATTTCGTTGAACTGGAGGCTGGTTTTGCTTTCACCACCGTTGCAGGATTATATCATTCTCCACGAATTGGCGCATCTTTCGGAGCCCAACCATTCCCCCCGTTTCTGGAAACTGCTGGAACAATACGACGAAGCGCGCAAGCTTCACGAAGCGGAGTTGGAAACCCTTGCGCCTGAAATCATGCGGGTTGGGCGTGCGTAACTCCCGTAACCGCATTTCGTGGAAGAACCCGTAAAGCAGGCCGCAAAAGAAAGCTTTACGGGAAGCGAATTTCCTTTTTGACAGGATCGAAGATATCACAAAGCTGATATTTTTCCGGACAAGGCGGAAATGGGGCCGTAGCTCAGTTGGTAGAGCGCGTCGTTCGCAATGACGAGGTCGTCGGTTCGATCCCGATCGGCTCCACCATTTTTCGCAGTCGAAAGCGCTTTGCCCGCATAAGCCTCAAAAAGGGGAGTCAACCAACTTCGGAATCCAGGGCAAGCGGCCTGAAGCCAAGCGCCATCCCGAACATGCCCTTTAGCTTTGTTCAATCCGTTCTTTGCCGGCGGGCTTCATAGAGGCATACGGCTGCTGTAGCCGCGACATTCAGGGAGTCGGCTTGCCCGGCCATGGGGATGCGGATTTGTTGCGCGGCGTTCTGGATCCAGTAATCCGTGAGCCCCTTGCTTTCACTGCCGAGAAACAGGGCCACGCCGCCGCTAAGGTCCGTTTCCCAATGGGCGGCATCGGCCTCGGGCGTGGTGGCTATGCTGCGAATGGCGTTGCGTTTCAGCCAGTCAGTGAGAACGGGCCGTTCGGTTGTGACGACGGGGAGGGTGAATACGAGTCCCCGCGAGGCCCGGATGGCGTTGGGGTTGAAGCGGTCGAGTACGCAGTCCACAAGAAGCACGGCATCCACGCCGGCTCCGTCCGCGCTTCTGAGAATGGCGCCGAGGTTGCCGGGTTTTTCTATGCCTTCCAGAACAAGCAACAGGGGCGAGCGGGGGAGTTCAATTGCATCGAGGGGGAGGTTTCGGGCTGCTGCCGTGGCGAGGAGTCCGTCGGGGTTTTCGCGGTAGGCGGCTTTGGAGAATGCGGAGCGGCTCATTCGAGTGAGGGCGGGCGCGCCGGACCGGCGGCATCGCTCAATCAACCCGGCATGATCCCGCGAGGGAAACAGCTCCGGGCAAAAGAACAGTGCGTCCACCTCGAAGCCGGCCTTGAGAGCATGCTCGAGTTCGCGCAGGCCTTCCACGAGAAAGCGACCCTGACGTTCACGGTGCTTGCGTTCGCGCAGCCGGACGAGGTCTTTTACCTGCTCGTTCTGTCGGCTTTGGATCAAAGGTTCGGTCATGATGAAAAAACGGTCGTGTCGGTGAAGAGCGATTGGCTGATAGCGGGACTTGAAAAATTGGAGGCGGCTCCTGAACTTTGACTGCTGGGTTTAGGATGAAATTCCTTTAACAACTTTTCTCTTATTTTAGAAAACGGCAATTTTGATTTTCAAATGTTCCGAATTGGGGGCAGGGTCTGTTATATGGAAGCACCAAAAAATTTCGTACCGAAACCTTTCAGCTATCACGAGGAGGTTGAGTTCAGGGTAGAGGCTTTGACCAATCGTGGAGCCGGGCTGGGCCGAATCGACGGTTGGGTGGTGATGGTCCCCTTTGTTTTGCCGGGCGAACGGGTGCGGGCGCGGATCTATCGCAATTTCCCGAATTATTCCGATGCGGACCTGGTGGAGGTGCTGGAGGCATCGTCGGACCGAATCGAGCCGGGTTGTGCGCTCTTTGGCACATGCGGGGGATGCCAGTACCAGCACATCGGCTACCGGCGTCAATTGGAGGAAAAGACCCGCCATGTGGCCGAAGCGATGGAAATGATCGGGGGCGTACGCCCTCTTGTGGAACCGGCCGCGGGATCGCCCCGGGAGTACCGGTACCGGTCGAAAATCACGCCGCATTACAACCGTCCGGATAAAGACGGGAGTCAGCCGATCGGATTTTTGGAGGTGGGGCGCAGAAGTCGTGTCCTGGATGTGCCGCAGTGCCCGATTGCAACGGAAGGTATAAACGAGGTCTTGCCGGAGGCCCGTGAGCGGGCGCGACGGGAGGGCGGGAAAAAGCGTCGCCAGAGGGGAGGAACGCTTTTGTTGCGGGAAAGTCTGGAAGGTGTCGTGACGGATCCGCAGGCGGTTGTATCCGAGCGAGTGGGGGAGTTGACCTTGCAGTTCAAGGCGGGGGAGTTCTTTCAAAACAACCCCTTTCTTTTGCCGGAATTGGTGGGCCATGTAGTTGAGGAGGCCGGTATTGCAGGCGCTCGTTTTTTGCTCGACGCGTATTGCGGGGTCGGCTTGTTCGCTTTGTCGGCGGCCCGGGCTTTTGATTCGGTCATGGGGGTTGAAATCAGCGAAGCCGCGGTCCGGTGGGCCCGTGCAAACGCGCGGATCAACGAGATCGGGAACGCCGAATTTCGTGTGGGTCATGCCGAGACGATTTTTGAAGGACTGGAATACGGGGCTGAGTCGACTGCCGTGGTGATTGACCCGCCGCGAAAGGGCTGTGATGCGAGCTTCCGGCAACAACTGCTCGATTTCGGCCCGAGCCGGATCGTTTATGTCTCATGCGATCCCGCGACTCAGGCACGCGACGTGAAAGCCTTCTGTGAGGGCGGCTACTCGGTGACACGCGTGCGGCCCTTCGACCTCTTTCCTCAAACCCGGCATATTGAATGCGTTGTTTCGTTGCGGCGCTCCACCGATTGAGCCGTCAACCTCAACCGTCTTTCGGCTGGCTTCATATGGGCCTGTCCCCACGGGTTCCACGGGTTTCGTCGTGATCCGCTCTCGTTGCCCGGTCTCGGTCTGGACTTATACGGGCCCGTCCCCACTGCCGCGTCGATCATCTTCCGGGATTCATGCAGGCCTGTCCCTACGGAGTTCCTACGGAGTTCGCCCTGATCCGTTCTCGTTGCCCCGGGTCCGGATTCATGCAGGCCCGTCCCTACTGGAGTTCGCAAACCTGAACAAGGCGCGCGGCATTCGGCATGCGGTGATCGGTTTACGA
>JBKGYB010000030.1:0-13098 GCA_046546295.1 Opitutales bacterium
ATGCGGCGGACAGCGGTGGCCGTAAAGCTGATGGAGGCTCGCCATGATCGCATTTGGCCCCATCCCGTCCCGGCGCCTGGGCCGGAGTCTGGGCATCAATAACATTCCGCCCAAGCGGTGTCCCTATAGCTGCGTGTACTGCCAAGTGGGGCGGACGACGAACCTGGGCCTCGAACGCCGGGCGTTTTACGAGCCGCAAGCCGTCCTGCAGGCTGTGCTCAGGCAACGGGACGCCGTCCACGAACCGGTCGATTACCTCTCATTCGTACCCGACGGCGAACCCACGCTTGATCTCGGTCTCGGAGAAACCATCCGCTTGCTGCGCGCGCTGGATATTCCGATCGCCGTCATCAGCAACGCATCGTTGATCTGGCGTCCCGAGGTACGGGAAGATCTGGCCCTTGCGGACTGGGTGTCACTGAAGGTGGATACGGTTTGCGAAGACACGTGGCATCGCATCACCCGCCCCAACCGAAAACTCAATCTGTCCACGATCCTCGCCGGCATGCTCAATTTCGCCCGGGGGTACCGCGGGACACTCGTAACCGAAACCATGCTTGTGGAAGGCGTAAATGACGCAGACGAGGAAAGTCGGCAGACAGCCGATTTTATCGGGCGGCTGAATCCGTCGAAGGCCTACCTGTCCGTTCCGACCCGCCCCCCGCCCGAATCATGGGTGCGAAGCGCGGACGAGGAAACGATCAACCGCATTTTTCAGCTGTTTAGCGATCGCATCAACCACGTTGAATGCCTGACTGGCTATGAAGGCAACGCATTTGCCTCCACAGGGGACCTACAGAATGATTTATTGAGCATCACCGCAGTCCATCCCCTCCGGGAGGAGGTCGTGCGCGAGCTGCTCGTGCGCGATCACGGCGAATGGGAGCAGGTGGACGCGTTGCTCCGGAACGGAAAACTGGCCAAAGTTGAGTATGCCGGACAAACATACTACATTCGACGCATCCGGAAATTTAGCCCCACAACAGGGTCGGGGCATGTGGATGAACAGCAAGAAAAAGGAAAACCATGAAAAGACTCATCATCTTCAACCGTAAACCTTACGATAACACTGATATCACATAGAACGGCCTTCGATTGGCCGGCAAGCTTCAGGAGGCCCGGCGCCTTCTGGACGCGATCAATGTGTTCTGTGAAGAAACCAAAACGGGCCTGCTTAGCGCCGATGCTGTTGAATGCGCTTCCGCTCTGATCTACCGGGCCACCCGCGCCGGCGTGACCCTTCTCAACGGTCTCGTCGCCGAAGATTTAGCCATGGCGCATGATCGCCTTGTTGGTGTGGTGATCAACTGGAGCGCGGCCCTGGACCAGAAACCGCTTGTTGATCCACTGACCTTCAAGAGCTCCTGTGAGTAAGACATGGATGCATTTTTCGACATAACCAAGCATACGCTGACGATTACGGGCTTTGTCTCGGTCATCATGCTGGTAATCGAATATGTGAACGTCTTCACTCAAGGCGCTTGGCAGACGCATTTGGCCGGCCATCGGTGGGGTCAATATGTCTTGGCCGCATTACTCGGAGCCACGCCCGGCTGCTTGGGCGCTTTTTCCGTGGTTGGCATGTATTCGCATGGTGTCCTGACTCATGGGGCGATGATCGCCGCCATGATTGCCACCATGGGCGATGAAACCTTTGTTATGCTGGCGATCATGCCCGGGCAGGGGTTGTTTGTCCTGAGTGTCCTTTTTGTTTTGGGCGTTGTTGTGGGCGCCCTCGCGGATACGTTGGCACGCCCATGGATATCTCTCAGACCCGCCGTTTGTGACGCCCTGAAAATTCATCAGCCCGCAACCTGCCATTGTTTTTCGGCGCGTCAGATTGTGCGGCAATGGTTGGCGTGCTCGACCGCGCGCGGCATCCTTTCGATCACTTTGGCGTTGCTGATAGCAGGTCTGATCTTCGGGCTACTCGGGCCCTTGGATTGGAACTGGATACGAATAACCCTGCTTGTTGTGTCATCCGGAGCTCTGTTCATAGTGGTAACGGCGCCGGATCACTTTCTGAATGAACATCTTTGGAACCATGTGGTGCGCAAGCATGTTCCGAGCGTGTTCCTGTGGGTACTTGGGGCGTCGCTGGTTATCTACATCGTTATCGAGCAATTGCACCTTGAGGACGCCTTGGAACGAGGGCGATGGCTTGTGTTGCTTGTCGCTTGTTTGCTCGGTCTTATTCCCTCGTCCGGGCCGCATCTGATCTTTTTGACACTCTTCGCCCAGGGCGCCCTCCCCTTCAGTATTTTTTTGGCCAGTTCCATTGTTCAGGACGGACATGGCATGCTGCCGATGTTGGCGCATTCGAGAAAGGCTTTTCTCGGCATCAAACTGGTTAATCTGATCGTTGGACTGATGCTGGGCGCCGTCTTGATGCTCGCCGGTTGGTAGCTACCGGAAAAGGCCGGAATCCGGTCCCCGTCAGTCCTGCCCGCGACCGGAGGTTTGAGCGTCAACAAGCGCACCGACGGTCTCATGGATCGCCCAGCGAAATGCGGCAATCCGGGCTGCTAGCGGAAAGCAGGATGGAGCTTCGAAGTTGAAGCCGCTCCGACAGCCCAGACTCCGAAGGAAGAAACTTTCCGGCCAGTGTTTTCCAAATCGTCCGTCGCGGAAAGGGTGGACGATCCCGCCCCGGACCGGCATCTGGTCGATGCTGGGAAAGTCGAGGATCGGGCAGACCTCCCTGACTCGGTCTATGATGCGCGCATCGAGACACTCAAGGGAACCGGTCTTGAATTCATTCACATAGAAACCGTCCGCCTCCCAGTCTTCATGCATCAGGATGGCCAAGTCGAAGACAGGCTGCTCCTTCAACCACGCGACATGACTCTTCACCTCATCAAGCCGTGGGTCGCGGTAATCGCGGTTCATATCAATCCCGTCGCCATTCCCGCGAGTCCCAAGTCTCAGCCCGACTGGATTCAAGACCGGGCAAACATGCCATCTTACTTTTCTGGAAAGCTGATCCCCGCGCAGAAGCGACAGGAGCGCAAGCGGCCCGCCGGGCTCATCTCCATGCATGCCCGCCGACAGATAAACCGATGGCCCAGCCATCCCTCCGCTTCGCGTCAGGGCGTAGAGCGGGTAGCCGCCCTGCCACCCAAAGACGGTGACCTCAAAGCCGTTTCGCTGGGCCGCCCTCACGATGGACCTGAGAAGTAGACCAACCTGCAAAGGTCTCCTCCTCGGTTGAATAACCGCTCGCGAAACGGCCGACTGGTTCGATGCACTCATTTCACCCAAGATTAGAATAGATCCAATCAACGGAAATGGCAAACAGCCCGCAAGGGTTTTTCCCGTAAGCCGATTTCAAATCCGTCGAAGGCCTACCTGTCCGTTCCCACCCTTCCCCCGCCCGAATCGTCCTAAATGGATTAGTACAACCACCGATCCCGCTGAGCGCATGTGCGTCAACCTAAGGTCGATTTCAGATCTCAAAAAAATCCAGCGGAGCTGGAGACCGCTTATGTGCGCTGATTGCCGCTTATACCAGAACAGCACAACTTGATCTATTTGGGGATGTATTCTGTGTCGCCATAAGCTAAACCTTGTTTTTCACTTTTTAAGCGTACGCATCACCCGCTATTCCCAAGACATCGTCCGTGTGCTTCAATCGTCACCGGAGGGTTTCCCTGATGCACTCGCCCCAACCTCTTTGATCACGAGACTGCCAATCGGTTCACCTGCATGGTCGGCTATGATGGGACACTTCACGGTGAACAGGAAGAAAGTGTGTTTGGTTGTATCGGAAAGGGTTTCGTAATTCCCCTGACCTTTTGCAATCACCAAGTCGGCGCGATCAAAGCAGTTGCGAAAGGCCTCGGAACAGTGTTCCAGCACTGTCCCCGGCGCGTCCAAGCCATTGTCAATAACAGGAACGATTTCCGGTAAATGAGCAGTGACGGCGTCCTCCATGGTGGCGTCATTGATTACTGGTGCTCCGCGCACGGCCACGGTGATTTTCTCAGCAGGCAAGGCCTCGATCAATAATCGGTCGAAGATGATCTCCCCTGCATTGTCCGCGAGATAGAGAATGGAATGGGCATCCTTCGCCGCGCGAAAGAGGTTGGCGACGTCGCCGTGCAGCGGCGTCGCCCAAGTCGTATCCAAGTGGGCCGGCAACTCCTCCGCCATAATCCGCGTCTTGGCGCCCGCGTCCAACAAATTGCCACCGATCGCCAGCCGCACGACCGCCTCGCTCGAATCCGGATGACGTTCGATCGCTTCGCGCATCGCGGGCAGGCACTGCACCGCTATCCGGTTCATGCGCGCCTTAACTTCCCGATAGGGATCCTCGTTGTCAAGACCCTCGCGAATCGTCCGGTGAAGTCGTTGCGCGATAACCGGCGGCGTAACCTGCCAGTCCGCCCCGGCCAGATCCTTCAGAAGGGTACGCAAAGCACGTTCCCGGCGCTCCGGGTCCTGCGCCGCAAGGGCAACAGCCTCCGCCGCCTGCCGCGCAAGACAGGGAATACACTCGATAACAGTAATCATGACATGCCCATGAAAAATATATAATAACCCATTCCGTTGAAACTTGTCATCTCATCAGTAATTGGCATAAAATTCAATTGATTTAGTTGTCGGTGACAATGGCTGCGGAATCCGGACTTCGCAAATAAAAATTGACTGAGGGTGCTTTTTTTGGGGGTGTTTCTTCGGGCCGGCCCGCCCGCTCCGGTCTCCCGGCGGGACGGGGGTTGGGATCCTCGCACAACTCGCGCTTGGAGCGTTCCCCCATCTACGTCACAGCCTCCAAACCACCGCATCACGTTCCCGCGCACAATAACTCATTCAAATTTCGGTGTTCGGTGTTCGGTGTTCGGTGTTCATGAACTGAAACCACGGTCCTCAGTTCTGGTATAACCACAAACATGAGCTACCCCAGTATCACAATTCATAAATCAACAAAAAAGTGAAAAGCTTGCCAACGGCCGGTTTTAGGCAATAAATTTATTCACATATGCAGAGCCCAAACTCGAACATTCTCGCCCCTTCTATTCTGGCAGGCGATCACGGTGACTTAAAGAGCGGCATCCGCGACATCGAAGACGCCGCCATGCCATGGGTTCACCTCGACATAATGGATGGCCACTTTGTCCCCAACCTCACATTCGGGCCGCAAATGGTCCGTGCATTGAGACAGACAACGAAGCTTTTTTTCGACGTTCATCTGATGCTCGACAACCCCCACCGTTTTATCGAGCCATTCGTTGACGCCGGCGCGGACCAGATATCCATCCATGCGGAACCGGATTACCCGGTCATGGAAACACTAGAACAAATCCGTTCACACAATCGCTCGGCCGGTATCGTTATCAATCCGGATACTCCGGCGGAAGCGGTCCGCCCCTACCTGAACGTCTGTGATATCGTTTTGTTAATGACAGTCGAACCCGGTTTCGGCGGCCAGAGCTTTCGCCACGACGTATTGAATAAAATCGAAACAATCGCCGGCTGGAGGGAGGAATCCGGGCTCCGCTTTCGAATCGAAGTCGATGGCGGCATTGATCTCAAGACAGCCCCTCTGTGCACTCAGCGCGGCGTGGATACGCTTGTTGCGGGCACTTCGTTTTTTAAAGCGGAGGACCGGCGTCGATTCGCCGAGCAACTGACCGGGCAACAGTAAGCAGGCAAGCAACTCCCCCTCCGCTGGCTTCGGGCTTCCACTTTCAAGTTTTAGCTTCCTCTGTCATTCGTACAACTCAGGCCGGCGATCCTTCAAGGCCGTGAGTTTTCCTCGCGCCTTTTCCGCCAGCTCAAGGTCCAGCTCAACGAAATGAAGGCCCGGGCTTTCATCCGCCTCAAATAGCGTATTTCCCCATGGATCAACGACCGTGGAATGACCGAAATAACAAATGGACCCGACATCGCCGCCATGTCCTTCCCTTCCGCATTGATTGGTCGCGATGAAAAAACACTGGTTCTCGAGCGCACGGGCCCGCACAAATGTCCGCCAATGCTCCAAGCGCGGGTGTGGAAAAGCAGCAGGCAACACTTGAATCGTAGCTCCCTTCAGCATGCACTTTCGGAAAAGCTCCGGGAAACGCACATCATAACAAATGGAACAACCCAGACGCCCCAATACGGTGTCCGCTACAACTATTTCATTACCCGCTTCAACATGCCGCTCCTCATGAAAAAGCGTGAAAAGATGCGCTTTCCGGTATTTCGCGGCAACATGCCCATTCGCATCAAAGAAAAAAAATGTATTCGCAGGGCGGTTGTTTGCCGTCTTTTCAAGGAAAGACCCACAAATGGCCAGTCCCGCTTTCGAAGCCATGCCTGCAAGCGATTTGTGGTGTTCGTAAGCAGCGTCCAGCAGCTTCACGTTTTTGCTCCAATCAAAGCCGGTGGTTGCCATTTCGGGAAGAAACAAAGCCTCCGCCCCGTCTGCGCCGGCTTCCTCGGCCAAGTCTTTTATTTGTTCAAGGTTCGCTTCCGGTGCGCCCCGTTCCACGGAAAATTGTCCTAATGCGATCTTCATGATTTTATCCTAACCGGTTCATTTCAAAGTATTTTTATCGGATTGTAGTATATTTTTTTTATTACAGTGTTGACGATTGCGAATTAGGAGTAATTCTATGGATTTGATTAACAAATAAATATTATGGAAAAACGAAACATCAAACTTAACCTGAAGCTTCCGGCCGGAGTTAGCGCAACCAGTGAGTTGCAAAAACGAGCGGCCAAAGCGGCGCAGGATGTTGTGAACGCAGCTGCGGAATATCTCTCCGAAGCTAAAGAGCTCTCCAGGCAACTTGCCGCCAAAGGCATTAAAATGTCGCCGGAAGAACTCTTGGAACGCAAAACCGGCGCAAGCAATGTTGCCTCTGTAAAGGCTGCGACCAAGAAAGTTGCGGCCAAGAAACGCTCTGCAAAAAAAGCTGCCGGCAAGAAAGTCGCTAGTAAAAAAGCCGCCGGCCAAAAGACCGCTGTCAGTAAAAGCCCTGCGAAAAAGAAAACGAAACGGGCCTCCGCAAGAAAAGGCAGAAAGCGCGTGACCCTTTCTCCGGAAAGACGCAACGCTTTGATAGAAGACCTGAAAGGGGACATGAAAATTGCGGAAGCGACACAAAAGTACGGGGTTTCTCCCGCTACCGTGATGAATATTAAATCGGCCGCCGGCCTGACAAAAGCCCGCGGCAAGAAGTAAGCCGTAGGTTCCTTCCGATTCTCACAAAGCGCCGGACCCGCAGGGTCACGGCGCTTTTTTATAGGGGTTCGCGCCGCTCCGACGTGAACGGCCAAAGGGAAAAAAGGCGCAACAAGCTCCGCAAAAGCTTGAAAATAAGCTTGAACCGCAGCTTTTACCATCCATCCTGCTTGTTTTCATTTCAATACGGACGGATAGCTCAGTTGGTTAGAGCGACTGGTTTACACCCAGTAGGCCGTGGGTTCGAGTCCCTCTCCGTCCACCATCTTTCCCGTTCGACAGGCGCCTGCAGCGCCAACGGAACCCATTAATACGATTTCATGCGCCATATAATTTCCATCCTCGTCGAAAATAAATTCGGGGTTCTTGCCCGGATCGCCGGCATGTTCAGCGGGCGCGGGTTCAACATCGAGACACTCAATGTTGGCCCGATGCTGGATGACCGTTTTTCGCGGATTACGGCTACTATCATCGGGGACAGCGAATCCTTGGAACAGGCAATCAAACAAGTCAACAAACTGATAAACGTACTGGAGGTCACGGAATTTTCCAGCGGACAGGCAACCGAACGGGAATTGGTCATGCTCAAGTTGACCGCCACGCCCGAAAAGCGTGCCGAAATTATCCAGATCTGCGATATTTTTCGCGCTAAGATTATCGATGTTTCAACCGATACCGTGAATATCGAAATGACCGGCAACTCCAACAAGGTCACGGCCTTCCTCAACCTCATCCAACCCTTCGGAGTCCTGGGAATGGCACGCAGCGGAAACCTCGCCCTGAAACGCGGCTGACCAACATAATCCAACAACCAAATAAAAGAACTAAAGGAGCACGCGCTCCATCCAACCATAAACAACTATGCCAGCTAAAGTATACACAGACAAAGACGCCAACCTGAAAGCCATCAAGCAAAAGACCTTGGCCGTTATCGGCTACGGTTCCCAGGGCCACGCACACGCCCAGAACTTGAAGGACAGCGGTCTTAACGTGATCATCGGGCTCTATCCGAAAAGTCAATCGGTCAAAGTCGCGAAAGACCACGGCTTTGAAGTCTATTCAACGGAAGAAGCCGTCAAAAAAGCGGATGTTATCATGCTCGCTGTGCCGGACATGAAACAAGCCGAAATTTACGAAAAGGACATACTTCCATCACTGGAAAAAGGTAAAACCCTTATGTTTACTCACGGCCTGAGCATCCATTACAATTTGATCCAGCCGCCCCGTGGAATTGACGTGATCATGGTCGCGCCTAAGGGCCCCGGCCATGTCCTCCGCAGCCAGTACCTTGAAGGGAAGGGCGTCCCGGGCCTCATCGCGGTGCAGAAAGGTTCTTCCAAAAACGCCAAGGATATCGCTCTCGCCTGGGCCAAAGGAATCGGCTGCACTCGTGCCGGCGTACTCCAGACCAGTTTCCAGGAGGAGTGTGAAACCGACCTCTTCGGCGAACAGGCCGTGCTTTGCGGCGGGGCCAGCGCACTGGTCAAAGCGGGCTATGAAACCCTTGTCGAAGCAGGCTACCAACCGGAAATGGCATACTTTGAATGCCTCCACGAACTCAAGCTCATCGTCGATCTCATGGTGGAATCCGGCATTTCCGGAATGCGGTTCTCCATTTCCGAAACAGCGGAATGGGGCGACTACATCAGCGGTCCACGCGTGATCAATGCAACTTCACGCCGGGCGATGAAGTCGATCCTGAAGGACATTCAAAGCGGCAAATTCACCCGCAACTGGGTGAAGGAATATCAGGCCGGATGCCCGAATTACAAGCAGTACCAGAAAGAAAGCGCGCAACATCCGATCGAAAAAACCGGCGAACGCCTCCGCGCTCTCATGCCATGGGTGAAGAAACGTAACATAAAGGGGGCCCAGGCTTCCTATAATTAATCGACGAACTGCCTGCCGTGCTTTTCTAAAGCGGCCGTCGGTCCTTGTGCCGCCGGCCGCTTTTTCGTAACGTTTAAAAACAACCGGCTCGCATATGCAGGGCACTTGTACATTATTATAAAGCAAAAGCTTTTTTATGCCGGACCCGATCCACATCGCCACCCGTAAAAGCACCCTTGCCCGACGCCAGACAAGTCTCGCACGAACATGGCTCGAAAAAAGGTTGCCGGATGCCGTATTCGAAATCCTGCCACTCCATACGGAGGTCGACAAGCGACTCCAATGGTCCTTGGAAAAGCGGGGAGGCATCGGTCTCTTCACAAAGGAACTGGAAGAAGCCCTTCTTGAAGAGCGCGCGCATTTGGCTGTGCACAGCGCAAAAGACCTTCCCACACGAGAAACACAATCCCTCGAAATTGTCGGTTATTTGCCCCGCGCCCGCGCAAATGACATACTTGTCCGCCGGTCCAACGCCCCGCAACCGCAATACATCGCTTCCAGCAGCCCTCGTCGACGAGCGCAGGCAAGCCTGCTGTATCCGAAAGCCGCATGGACAAGCATTCGCGGCAATGTCGGCACGCGCCTTCGAAAAATCGCGGAGGGCGAAGCGGATGCCACCTTGCTTGCCGCCGCGGGACTCGACCGTCTGGGAATCGAAAGTCACGAAGGGCTCGCTTTTGAACCCCTGTCCATCCGCGATTCCGTTCCCGCGCCCGGACAGGGCGCGATCGCCGTGCAGTGCCGGAAGTCCGACCGCAAACAGTTCGACGGACTCTTCTGCTCGGCTACATTGCGCGCGGTCACTCTCGAACGCGCCTTTCTCCGGCGCCTGGGCGGGGGGTGCCAGACGCCTGTCGGCGTTCATTACGAGGGCGAAACCCTTCACGTTTTTCACCCGGACACCGGTTACCGCGCTTTTCAACTTCCATCCATCAGCGAAAATACCATCGAATCCTCTCTCGATTCCATCTTCACAGAACTCAAACTGTAAAACGCATGTCTGCAGAAAAGAACAACGGCAAAGTGTTTCTTGTCGGGGCCGGTCCCGGAGATCCCGGACTTGTGACCACACGGGCGCACACGCTCATCAAAGCCGCGGATGTTCTCGTATATGATTACCTCGCAAACGCAAAACTGCTCGAATGGGCGCAGCTGAAAACGGAAAAGATTTATGTCGGAAAAAGCGCGGGCCGCCATTCCATCCCCCAGGATGAAATTGAATCCATCCTCGTTGACCGGGCGCGAAAAGGACTGTCCGTTGTCCGGCTGAAAGGCGGCGATCCCTTCATCTTTGGCCGGGGGGGCGAGGAAATCGCCCAGCTGGAAAAAAACGGCATCCCTTTTGAAATCGTCCCGGGTGTAACCGCCGCCCTTGCCGCCGCCGCTTACACCGGGATTCCTCTCTCACACCGCGATTTCAGTTCGGCAGTGACTTTTTTAACCGGACATGAAAACCCGGAAAAGGAAACGCTTCAGCTGGATTTCCGCGCCTATGCACGGACCGGAGGAACGCTTTGCATCTATATGGGGGTGGGCCAATTGCCTAAAATCGTCGAAGAGCTCCGCGAAGGCGGCTGTCCGGGGACAACTCCCGTCGGCGTGATCCAATGGGCTACGCTGAACCATCAACGTTCCCTCTTCACAACGCTCGATGACGTCGCCAAGGCTGTTGAAAATGCCGGAATGGGCGCCCCCGCCATGATATTCGTCGGTGATGCCGTAGCCCACCGCAGCAAACTTTCCTGGTTCGAAAACCGCCCGCTCTTTGGCCGCAGGATCGTGGTCACGCGCGCCCGCGAACAGGCCGGCAAACTAACCGACCTGCTCGAAGCTGAAGGCGCGGAAGTTCTGGAACTGCCCATGATTGAAGTCCACCCGGATGCCGACCAACAACGCGTAACCGAGATTTTCGCCGGACTGGCAACCTACGAATGGCTCGTCTTCACCAGTACAAATGGCGTGCATGCTTTCTTTGATCTTTTTACCAAAGCGTTTTCCGACATCCGTTGCCTGGGCCCCATGCGCATCGCGGCAATCGGCAAAGCCACGGCCGACGCCATCCGCGCCCGACACTTGAAAGTTGACCTCGTGCCGGAAACCGCAAATGGCGACGCGCTCGCCGACGCCTTGCTGGCGTACGAGACGCTCGACGCTTTGCAGGTCCTGATCATTACAGGCAACATGAACCGCCCCGCCCTAGCGAATCGACTCGAATCGGAAGGCCGTGCCATAGTCGACACCCTCCCACTCTACCGCACCGAACAGAGCGACCTCCACGAACACTCGTCCGCCCAATATTTCCGCGAAGCCGGAGCCGACGCCGTCCTCTTCACCAGTTCATCCACAGCGCGCCATTTTCTCGAACAACGGGACAGCGCTCTCCAACTCGAAGAAGGAGCCCGCCGCCCCGTGTATGGCAGCATCGGCACGCAAACATCAAAAACACTACGGGAAAACGGCGAGACCCCGGCTTTTGAAGCGGATAAGTCAAACCTCAAACACTTCGTGGAAAGTACGATTGCATATTTCAAAAAAAACGCTTGAGTGACGCGAATACTTCAAACCCATTCCTCTGTTTAGAACTTTTTCAACCATCACGCAAACTATGTCCGAGCCCATTACACTCAAAACCACGCAAGGCAGCCTGACGCTCAAGCTTTTCGATGCCATCGCTCCACTTGCATGCGAAAACTTCCGAACACATGTACGCAACGGGTACTATGACGGCGTCCCTTTCCACCGGATCATCGAAGATTTCATGATTCAGGGCGGCGACCCCACAGGCACCGGCCGCGGCGGCGAGTCGATCTGGGGCAAGCCCTTCACGGACGAATGCAGCGAGCAAGCCGTCTTTGACCGGGCCGGCTTGCTCGCCATGGCAAACGCCGGTCCCGGGACCAATGGCAGCCAGTTTTTCATCACCACCGCCCCGACGCCTTGGCTCCATATGAAACACACGTTGTTCGGCGAAGTTGTCGAGGGCATGGATACCGTAAAAAAACTTGAAGGCGTGGAAAAAGACCGTAACGACCGACCCGTCGAAACACAGAAAATTATCGAAGCAAAACAAGGGTAACCCGATGGGGGAACCCGCGTCAGACAAGCTTCCCTCCCCCGCAACTTCCGAGACGAGTTCGAAGCCGCCCGTCAATCCTCCTGCCGTGCTTGCGCTGCACGGCTTCACTGGCTGCGGCGAGGACTTTGCGCCTTTTGCTCCACTTTGCCGCAATACCGGAAAATGGAGCCGGCCCGACTTACCCGGACACGGAACCGCATCGGAGCAAGCCTGCGATCCCGAGAGCGTCGAGCACAAAGTCCGGCTCCACGCCTCCAATATAGCGCGCCCTCGCATACTCCTCGGCTATTCCATGGGCGCTCGAGCCGCCCTGCTCCATGCCACACACAGCCCGGGCTCATGGAACGCACTCATCCTGATTAGCGGCAACCCGGGCCTTCAAAACACCGCCGAACGCCAAGCCCGTGCGCAATCCGACGAGGAACTGGCGCGATGGATTGAAACGAAAGGCGTCAAACACTTCTTGCGCCGCTGGCACGAACACCCGCTGATCCAAAGCCAGCGGAAAATAAAACCGCCCTGGCGCTACCGTATGCTGCGTCATCGCCTAAAGCAAAGCGCCCGGGGACTCGCTGATTCCCTGCGCGGATTCGGCCCGGCATCCTGTCCGGATCTTTGGCCGCATCTACATAAGCTTCGAATGCCCGTCCTCCTCCTCTGTGGCGAGGAAGACCAATGCTATGCCGCATTGGCCGAACTGATGGCCGCGCGAATGCCCCGGGCGCATACCGCAATCATTGAGAAGGCCGGACACATGCCCCATCTTGAGAATCCACAAGCCGCCGCCAACGCAATACAGCGTTTTGTGAAGGAGCTCGCGCCCGGGAACCAGACGTAAACGTTCATTCAAAATCAACTTCCTGCAGGAGTCTGTCGGTAAAGCCCGACAGACTCCTGCAAACCGTCCGATTATTTATCCTAAAAAGATTAATACAACCACTGATCCCGCTGAGCGGGA